>NZ_JAEUFG010000007.1 GCF_018588585.1 Bacillus sp. SM2101 | reverse complement strand
TGATACAAAACTTGATATCGAGAGAATGAAAAAGAAATATTGAGATACAAAACTGATTGTTAGACGGACTCACGTACGGTGTTGTGAGAGGGGCGAAAATAATGTCCTTATTTTCCCTCTACTCGTTTATGTCTTAATTTTATTCAATAGGAGCATTTGAACTTTCACTTTAGATTGTTTTCGTATTCATTGTTGGTTTTTCTAAAAAACCTATCCTTTCTTCTCTATAGACTATAAGAGTCATATGATACACATCATTTACTCCAATATAAGTTCCAAAAGCACCGAAGTAAACGAAAAGAGCCTTATGTTAAATTATTTATCATTCATAGGCTAGAAAAATCAAATTTTACAAAAATGAGAGGGTTTTAAAAGAAGAAAAAATTTTTGTCCTTGTGATAAGTGGGTATTACCATATATTATATAAAATAGGAGTTGCAGTTTTATTCTGTTTCTAAAAGGTGTATAATTAGAACACCCGTTCTTTTTATGGGCAAAAAGGAACTAAAAATATTATTTAGGGGCTATAGGATAATCCACCTTTAGTGCCTATCACCTCGAGGCCATTTCCATACATCCTATCAAGGGAAATGACTCGAATGCTTGTCAGGGATAATCGAGGCGTTTACGCATTTATTTTGTACTATAACAAGATTAAAAAGTTGTTGTGTATGTTTTTTGTATTGAGGAGGTAGTTTTTTGTCAAAGCAAAGTTTTGAATATAATGATGAAGCCATTCAGGTGCTAGAAGGGCTGGAAGCTGTAAGAAAACGTCCGGGTATGTACATAGGAAGTACGGACACACGAGGGTTACATCATTTAGTATATGAAATTGTTGATAATTCTGTAGATGAAGCTTTAGCTGGCTACGGGAACCATATAAAAGTTACGATACATAAAAATCAAAGTATTAGTGTAGTTGATAAAGGGAGAGGCATGCCAGTTGGCATGCATAAGTCGGGAAAGCCCACTCCTGAAGTTATACATACTGTTTTACATGCTGGTGGGAAGTTTGGACAAGGTGGTTATAAAACGAGTGGAGGATTACATGGTGTAGGTGCATCTGTCGTTAATGCTCTTTCAGAATGGTTAACTGTTACGATCCGTCGTGATGGAAACGTATACGAACAGAGGTTTGAACAAGGAGGAAGTGTAGTTTCTGCACTTGAAAATAAAGGGAGAACGAATCAAACGGGTACAACAACTCACTTTAAGCCAGACCCAAGCATATTTAGTACAATTACATATAACTTTAATACACTGTGTGAGAGATTGCGTGAGTCAGCATTTCTGTTAAAGGGTCTAAAGATTGAGCTCATAGACGAGCGGCATGATGAGCAAGAAATATTTTACTATGAGAATGGCATAGAGGCTTTCGTTCAATATTTAAACGAGGAAAAGGATACACTACATCCAGTGATATCATTTGAAGGGGAACAAAACGACATTGCAGTTGAATATTCCTTCCAATTTAATGATGGATTTTCAGAAAACATCCTTTCATTCGTGAATAATGTAAGAACGAAGGATGGAGGTACCCATGAGTCGGGTGCTAAAACAGCAATGACGCGTGCTTTTAATGAATATGCCCGTAAGGTAGGATTATTAAAGGAAAAAGATAAAAACCTTGAGGGATCAGACATTCGTGAAGGGCTTGCTGCCATCGTGTCTGTCAGAATTCCAGAGGAGTTACTTCAATTTGAAGGGCAAACGAAAGGGAAGTTAGGGACAAGTGATGCGCGCTCAGCAGTTGATGCTGTTATAACGGAGAATTTGGCGTATTTCTTTGAGGAAAATCCTGATGTTAGTTCGTTATTAGTGAAAAAAGCTATAAAAGCATATCAAGCTCGAGAAGCTGCTAGAAAAGCTCGAGAAGAAGCACGAAACGGGAAGAAACGAAAGAAATCTGAAGGTACATTAAGTGGAAAGCTTACACCAGCTCAATCTCGTAATCCACATAAAAATGAACTTTATTTAGTTGAAGGTGATTCTGCAGGTGGATCTGCTAAGCAAGGGAGAGACCGACGATTTCAAGCTGTGCTGCCTTTACGTGGTAAGGTTATTAATACAGAAAAAGCTAAGCTTGCAGATATATTTAAAAATGAAGAAATTAATACAATTATACATGCTGTAGGTGGAGGAGTTGGCTCTGAGTTTTCTGTGGAGGATATTAATTATGATAAAGTAATCATTATGACTGATGCCGATACAGATGGAGCACATATACAAGTACTTTTACTTACATTTTTTTATAGATATATGAAACCACTCGTTGATGCAGGTAAAATATTTATCGCTCTGCCACCACTATATAAAGTTAGTAAAGGAACTGGAAAAAAAGAAGTGTTAGAATATGCTTGGTCTGAGGACGAGCTGAAATTAGCTATGAATAAGATAGGGAAAGGGTACACAATTCAGCGCTACAAAGGGCTTGGTGAAATGAACGCTGATCAGCTTTGGGAAACAACTATGAACCCTGAAACGAGAACGCTCATTAGAGTAAGGATTAATGATGCTGCAAGAGCAGAGAGACGAGTTACAACGTTAATGGGTGATAAAGTTGAACCTAGACGTAAATGGATTGAAAGTAATGTAGCTTTTGGTTTAGAGGAAGAAACGAATATTTTAGACAATGATAACTTGTCGGTCGTGGAGGAGGATTAAGAATGTCACAAATTGAAACAATTCGAGAATTACCACTAGCAGATGTTCTCGGCGACCGCTTCGGTAGATATAGTAAGTACATTATTCAGGAACGTGCTTTACCTGATGCTAGGGATGGGTTGAAGCCTGTACAAAGACGTATATTGTATTCTATGTACGTTGAAGGAAATACAGCTGACAAAGCCTTTCGTAAATCAGCAAAAACTGTAGGAAACGTAATTGGTAATTATCATCCGCATGGTGATACATCAGTCTATGATGCTATGGTGCGTATGACGCAAGATTGGAAACTGCGTAAATTGTTGGTTGAAATGCACGGGAATAACGGAAGTATTGATGGTGATCCGCCAGCTGCTATGCGTTACACAGAGGCAAGGCTTTCATCAATTGCTTCAGAGCTATTGAGAGATATTGATAAAAATACAGTAGAGTTCATACCGAATTTTGATGAAACGAGTAAAGAGCCAGTTGTGTTACCTGCTATGTTTCCGAACCTATTAGTGAACGGATCCACTGGGATTTCAGCAGGGTATGCGACCGAAATTCCTCCACATCATCTTGGAGAAGTAATAGATGGTGTAATTATGCGAATTGACCGTCCAAACTGTACAATTGATGACTTAATGACAGTTATTAAAGGCCCTGACCTGCCAACGGGAGGCATCATCCAAGGAGTAGAAGGGATTAAAAAAGCATATCAAACTGGTAAAGGCAAAATGATCATTCGAGGTAAAACGTCGATTGAATCCATTAGAGGTGGTAGGCAACAAATTGTCGTAACTGAAATCCCTTATGAAGTAAATAAAGCCAACTTAGTAAAGAAAATAGATGATTTACGCCTAGATCGTAAAGTCGAAGGGATATCAGAGGTTCGTGATGAGACCGACCGAACGGGATTGCGAATCGTTATAGAATTAAAGAAGGATGCAGATGCACAAGGTGTGTTAAATTATCTATTAAAGAATACTGACTTGCAAATTCCGTATAGCTTTAATATGGTAGCTATCCACCAAAAACGTCCGAAGCTAATGGGCTTAGCAGAGATGCTTGATGCTTACATTAAACACCAAGCAGAAGTGGTAAAAAACAGGACGCAATATGAATTAAATAAAGCAAAAGATAGACATCATGTTGTGGAAGGGCTCATGAAGGCATTATCGATATTAGATGAAGTGATCTCAACCATTCGTGCGTCAAAAGATAAAAAAGATGCCAAAATAAATCTTATTAGTGCGTTTCAATTTACTGAGCTACAAGCGGAAGCAATTGTTACATTGCAGCTATATCGCCTAACAAATACAGACATTACTCAGCTTGAACAAGAAGCAGGTGAATTATTAGATAAAATAGCTGAATTAACAGCAATTTTAACTAGTGAAAAAAGGTTATTTACTGTCATAAAAAAAGATTTAAGAAAGCTTCGAAAAATATATGCCGATAACCGACGATCCATTATTGAAGCTGAAATAGAGGATTTAAAAATCAATTTAGAAGTGATGGTTGCACCTGAGGATGTAATTGTCACGGTTACGAAGGACGGCTATGTGAAAAGAACGAGTCTTCGTTCATATTCTGCTTCAAATGGGCAAGATTTTGCAATGAAAGAATCAGACAGGCTATTAGGAATGTATGAAATTAATACAACTGATGTCTTATTAATTTTCACTAACAAAGGTAATTATTTATATTGTCCTGTCCATGAATTACCTGATATACGCTGGAAAGACCTTGGACAACATATTGCAAATATCGTCAACATTGATCGAGATGAACAGATCATTAAAGCAATTCCTATTAAAGAGTTTAAGACCAGTCAATTTTTATTATTTGTCACAAAAAACGGTATGGTGAAGAAAACCATTCTGGAGCAATATAAAGCAACACGATATTCTCGAGCATTAGTAGCAATTAATTTAAAAGATCATGATGAAGTCATTGATGTTGAAATGACAGATGGGACTAAGGATATTTTTCTAGCAACCTACTTTGGAAATGGATTATGGTTTCATGAAAATGAAGTAAATGTTGTCGGAGCGCGTGCGGCAGGAGTGAAGGGAATCAATTTAAAAGATGGCGATTATGTCGTAAGTGGAATCATAGGTCAACAAAAACAGCAGCCTGATCTAGTAGCGATAACACACCGCGGTGCAATTAAAAGAATGAAATTGACAGGATTTGAAAAAACATCTCGTGCAAAACGTGGTGTAGTGATGTTACGTGAACTAAAAAATAACCCTCATCGTTTAGTTGGTGTTGTTTTTGTTACTCAAAAAGACGTAGTATATTTCCAAACTGAAAATGATGTGATTCATTCTGTTGATCCTATCACCCTTAGACCGACCGATCGATATAGCAATGGTTCATTTATTATAGATGTACAAGAAGAAGGTCAAGTGAGTGAGATATGGAAGGAAAATAACAAGGAATAATTAGTTTTTTAAAAACCAGTTTTTACACTGGTTTTTTTATTTTGCTTCGGTAAATATTAATTTTTTTTATTGAACTAGGCGAATACACATACAGACACGAGCTTATACATTAGAAAAGGCTAGGTAGAAGTAACGAGCTGTTCACGATAATTAAATAATTACAAAAGATACCAATTAAATGATCTAAATAGACTCTTTTTTTCTTAAACGTTGTTATTATTGTTCATAAAAATGGATGTATGATGAGAATTATGAGAATTCAATAATTTTGAAAATGCCATGAACGCTAGAGCTAAACATGTTTATGTCTTAGAACGAAAAGTAACAATTATTACGAAAGCAGCCATAAATATAATAAATTATTATATTTAGCATCATTTTGTATTCGCGTTGCATAGAATAGTACAACACTTGTAAAAGGAGTAGAGGATATGAACAAATATTGTACTCATTGTTGTGCTATTTTAAGTTATAAAAGTAACAATTGTTCATTGTGTGGGAGTCATCACATTAAAGAAATTGTTATCAATATACAAAAGCAGCCAACTGAAAAAGGAGATAATTAGTCATACAAATTGTGTATACCTTACAAATTCCACGAGCAAATAATAGTAGCTTTCTTTTCATTTAGATGACTGTCACAACCATTCTTATTTATAAGCAAGTTGCCAGTAGTTTTTGATTTCTATAACTTGTACAATAAATAACCTGCTCTATATGGAGTGAGGTTATTTTTAATTAGCTAGAAGCTCCTCAAATACTTAATTCCATTTTCAACTACAGTTTTGTTATGAATATTTATGATGTTTTTGCTAATCATATTGTTAATAACAAAAAAGGGAGATATTTCTATGGATAATGCAAATCAAGTAACTAAATTTGAATCAATACCAAATGATGAAGCATCTTTAATTGAAAGTATGGAATCGTTACTAAGAAAAAAAATGGAGATGGAATATACTGAAGGAAATACGAAAAGAGATGCTCACCCAAAACACCTCGCATTGTTACAGGCTCAGTTTATTATTGAGCCAAATCTTCCTGATGAACTAAAAGTAGGTATTTTTGAAAAACCAAACAAATATGATGCGTGGATTCGTATATCAAATGCAAATGGTAAAATACAGTCGGATATGAAAAAAGACTTCAGAGGATTTGCGGTAAAATTAATGGGAGTTAAGGGGAAAAAATATGAGAAGGATGAAAATGAAACCCAAGATTTTGTACTAATGAGCCATCCAACTATGCCATTAGGGACAGTAAAACTATTTCATGATGCTGTTTATTATAGTTTAAAGTGGAATCCACTCGTTTTATTGTTGAAGATGACTTTGTCTGGGAGAGGAGATATTATTAAGGAATTAAATAATGGTAAAAAAAATCATTCATCTCCTTTAGATATCCGCTATTGGAGTACAACTCCTTATATGTTCGGTGTTAATAAAGTAGTGAAATATTCAATCATCCCAACATCTACATATAAAAGTACGCTACCAGAACCTTTAACTGACCGTTATTTAACTGATAATATAGAAAAGCACTTAGCTAAAGAGGAGGCTAGTTTTGACTTTTTCATTCAATTTCAAAAAGATCCACAACTTATGCCTGTGGAAGATGCTGGAGTAGAGTGGAAAGAAGAGGATTCTCCATTTATAAAAGTTGCGACTATTAAAATCCCATCACAAATTTTTAGAACGAAGCAAAGAGACGAGTTAGCAGAGGATTTTACATTCTCACCTGGACATGCTCTTGTTGAACATCAACCCATCGGGGGTATTAACCGAGCTAGGGTAGAAATATATCGTAATTTATCAACATATAGACATGAAAGAGATAGCAGAGAAATGGTTGAACCACATCATTAACTAGGAAGGGTCTCTTTAGAACAAAGGTCAAATGAAGATGTACAGCCAAAGAAATTACTCTTATTTTTGTAGGAGTTTTCTTTGGCTGCTTTTATTGCTAGATTTTATAAGGGTAACAAACTATTTTTTTCGCTTTTTAGCAGAAAATTCCTCACCGTGAGCTTCTTGTTCAGCTCTCGTTGCCTCTGGTGGTAGATGGTTGTTTTTTTTAGGTGCATTAATACGATTTCTATTCTTTTTACCCATGCATCATCTCTCCTTTATGATTATTCTAAAGTTTTTTATCACTTTTCGAAGAATTTGGTTTCTTTTTATTAGACCGCGATGTTGGATTCGTTTCATTGGCATAGTCTACGGCCTGCTTTATTTTTTTATTAGTCATATCAGTCAAACCCCCTTGTAATTGTTTACTTAATTACAGCTTCTAGAACTTTACCTAACCTGCTTAACGTTACATCGAGATTAACCAACTTCACCGTTTATACTATTCCTTTTTTGAAGAATTCTATTCGTTTTCTATAATATGTTTAGCCTTGATGGAAGTTTTGCGTATTAGAAACTCTCCTTTTCAAAAGCTAGAATTTGATGTGTCTTTGCTAATTGAAATCCAGGTGTTTATATAACCGGTTACCAATCGTTCTAATTTAGAAAATAATAGCAAAGTTTACGAAAAGAGCCTTTATATTAGCTTCGTCCACTATTTGTTACTTTTCGTATTAAGAGAGGTAGACATGCAATAAGTTACCTTCGTGGCATCTTTTCTTCTCAATGTACTATAGAAGCATTTAATACATATTAGTTACTCAAATATAAATGAAATAATAGCAAAGTTTACGAAAAGAGCCTTTATATACTGTTTGTGCACTATTTGTTACTTTTCGTACTAAGAGAGGTAGACATGCAATAAGTTACCTTCGTGGCATCTTTTCTTTTCAATGAACTAAAGAAGCATTTAATACATATTAGTTACTCAAATATAAATGAAATAATAGCAAAGTTTACGAAAAGAGCCTTTATATTAGCTTCGTCCACTATTTGTTACTTTTCGTATTAAGAGAGGTAGACATGCAATAAGTTACCTTCGTGGCATCTTTTCTTCTCAATGTACTATAGAAGCATTTAATACATATTAGTTACTCAAATATAAATGAAATAATAGCAAAGTTTACGAAAAGAGCCTTTATATACTGTTTGTGCACTATTTGTTACTTTTCGTACTAAGAGAGGTAGACATGCAATAAGCTACCTTCGTGGCATCTTTTCTTTTCAATGAACTAAAGAAGCATTTATTACATATTAGTTACTCAAATTTAAATGAAATAATAGCAAAGTTTGCGAAAAGAGCCTTTAAATACTGTTTGCGCACTTTTTGTTATTTTTCTTACTAACATCAATCACGTATCAGTCTAGTGTTCTATACTTTATTTAAAATATATCCCACTCATAAATCTCTATATTTCAGTCCAACCTTAGTCAAAACAAAAACAAAGTTTATGAAAATAGCCTTTTCTTTCAGAAAAATATAATATCGAATTGGTCACTTGAATAGTATTACTATTAACAAGGTTCAAAATGGACAAGAATGTAGTTGTTTTATCACTATTGTACAAATTTTCTTTGGTAGGGGGGAATGAAGTTGAATAGTATTTGGTTAGCGATATTCGGAATGGTAGTCTTTGCACTCGGGTATCGATATTATTCGAAGTTTATAGCGGAGAAAATTTATCGTCTTGACTCTAGTTATGTAACTCCAGCACATAAGTATGAAGACGGTGTTGATTTTGTGCCAACGAAAAAATCCATCTTATGGGGGCATCATTTTACTTCGGTAGCAGGTGCTGCACCAATTGTTGGGCCAGCTATAGCAGTTTATTGGGGATGGTTACCTGCATTGCTATGGGTTGTATTAGGAACTGTCTTTGCTGCAGGGGTACATGATTTTGGTACACTCGTTTTATCTGTTCGTCACAAAGGACAATCTGTCGGTACTTTAACGAATAAACTAATCGGGAAGCAAGCTAAGATCTTATTTCTATTTATTATCTTAATTTTAGTGCTTATGGTAAATGCAGTTTTTGCTTGGGTTATTTCAAATTTATTTATTACATTTCCAGCCAGTGTTATCCCTGTATTTATTGAAATTCCTCTCGCCATTTGGATAGGGTATGCAGTTTATAGAAAGAAAAAAGGGATGCTTGTACCTTCAATTATTGCGCTTTTGATAATGTACGCAACTGCAGTTTTAACTAGTAAGTATCAAATTCTTCAAATAGATTTAGTGAGATATTTCGGTGGTGCAAATAACACTGTTTTATTTGGACTTGATGGTGTTTCAATGGCATTTTTTGTTTGGATCATCATTTTAATGGTGTATTTGTATATCGCTTCTATCTTACCAGTTTGGAAGTTATTACAGCCAAGAGACTATATTAACTCTCATCAACTTATCGTCGGGTTATTTATTTTATATGGTGGACTATTATTATTAAGGCCTGAAATAACGGCGCCTATGACAAATACAGCTGCTACAGACAAATCTTGGTTTCCATTGTTATTCATCACAATTGCATGTGGTGCTATCTCAGGGTTTCACGGATTGGTTTCGTCAGGTACAACCTCTAAACAGCTAGATAAAGAAACAGATGCTCGTTTTGTTGGTTATTTAGGGGCAATAGGTGAAGGGTCGCTAGCGTTGATTGCCATCATTGCAGTCGTGACATTTTTCGCTACACCTGGAGAATTTTTAACTGCTTATAGTAGTTTTGATAATGCTAGTAGCGGAGGTTTAAGTGCGTTTATTGGCGGGGCAGCTCAGCTAGCAACTGGGTTATTTATTCCAGAAGAAATTGCAAAAACGATAGTAACGATTATCGTCGTAAGCTTTGCGGCAACTTCGTTAGATACTTCAGTACGATTAATGAGATATATTATTTCAGAATTAGGATATGAGTACAAGATAAATCCATTAACAAAGACGCATGTTGCAACATCGGTTGCTGTAATTACAAGTGCAGCTCTAATATTGTTACCAAAAGGTCCCAATGGTTTTGGGTCAGGTGGGTACTTGCTTTGGCCATTGTTTGGTACGTCGAATCAATTATTAGCAGGTATAAGCTTGTTACTTATTTCAATTTGGCTCAAAAAACAAGGGAGAAATTATATTGTTACACTAGCTCCTATGTTGTTCATTATTATTATGACGCTTTGGGCGATGATACAACAAGTTGTTTTTCAGTGGTCAGGATATGGTGAATCAGATGCAAATTTACTTCTATTCATACTAGGTGGAGTTATATTAGTATTCGCTTTTTGGATATTGTTGATTGCCTTCTCTTCATTAACGAAAAAGGACAACACTAATAATATTAATACTCCGATGTAACTACCAAAGTCTGCTGTTCTCTTCTTAATTGGTGGTGGTGATAAAGTTATATATACGCTTATACGTAATAGTTGTAACGCCTATTTCATTCGTTGAAAAAGCTGATTTGGTAGTATTTAAAAATTTGATAATCAAAAACTGGCATAGGTGGCTATCCTTTTAAGGCAAGTCACCTTTTTTATATATAAGAAGATTGATTCTAAAAACGTAAGGTTCATTTTGTATAAGGATGGTGAAATAATGGACAAGGCATGGAATATGTTGAAAATACTCATTAGGAATTATGATGAAATGCTTAAATTACCTCACCGCATAGAAATTGCAAGGGAGCTCAGAGACGAAGATGATTTATTTGTATTACTTTGTAGTTCAGAGTTACTGGGTGTTCCTAATCCAATTTTTTATTATACGCTAGAATTATACCCTTATATGATTGAAAATTTCCACGAATGGCACTTACGTATGGGTATGGAGCACTCACCACTAGATGGCATTCGATGCTGTTAAATGATTAAAACCATAAACGGAGGTTACTAATGGATATTAAAAAAATTCTATTTGTAGGAGGCAAAGGTGGGGTAGGGAAATCAACAACAGCTGCCGCCATTGCGCTGAAACTTGCAAAAAATAACAAAAGAACATTAATCATTTCCACAGATCCAGCACATAATATTGGTGATATTTTTCATCAACAAGTAGGACATACACAAAGAGAAGTGTATTCAAACTTATTTGCGCTTGAAATAGATCCACATCAAGAAGCTGATCGATACATTCAGACAGTTAAGGACAATATAAGGGAAACGGTTAAACCCCACATGCTTGAGGAGGTGAATCGTCAAATTGATTTAGCTAAATGCTCCCCAGGAGCGGATGAAGCAGCATTATTTGACAAATTGGTTTCAATTATCATCGAAAAAAAAGACAAGTTCGATCATTTAATTATTGATACAGCTCCTACAGGACACACACTTAGGCTATTATCGCTACCAGAATTAATGACTGTATGGATGAACGGAATGGTAAGTCGTCGAAAGAAAATAAACAGAAATTATTCTCAATTACTTAATGACGGTGAGGAAATTGAAGATCCAATTTATAAAATTTTAAAAATGAGAAAAAATAGATTTAAAGAAGTTAGAGATATTTTATTAAATAGTAAAGTTACAGGATACTTGTTCGTGTTAAATGCAGAACGACTTCCAATTATTGAAACTAAAAAAGCTGTAATGTTACTTCAAGATAATGACTTTCAAGTTGAGACAATTGTTGTTAATAAAGTATTACCTGACGATATGTCTGACACTTTTTTTCAACAACGAAAACAACAAGAAAGAGTTTATTTAGATCAAATTAAGGAACAATTTAAATCACAGAAAGTAATGTTAATCCCTTTATTTAATGAGGATATACACTCGTTCAGAATGCTTAGCAATTTTGCTGAACAAATTTGAAACATGAATGTCATAACTCCGATTAGACATCCGACGTCAGACATCCAAACAAATTTTCGCAAAATGTTCTTTTTTTTCTACATGTAACTATGTTATATTGTACTTGAACTAGTAAACAACATTAGGAGGAATTACGATGAGCGTACATATTGGAGCAAAAGAAAATGAAATCGCTGACAAAATATTACTACCAGGAGATCCATTACGTGCTAAGTATATAGCAGAAACATTTTTAGATGACACTATTTGTTATAACGAAGTACGAGGTATGCTTGGTTTTACAGGGACATATAAGGGAGAAAAAATATCAGTTCAAGGTACAGGTATGGGGGTACCTTCGATTGCTATATATATAAACGAGTTAATGCAAAGCTACAATGTACAAACATTAATACGTGTAGGAACTTGTGGAGCGATCCAAAAAGATGTTAAAGTTCGTGATGTTATTTTAGCGATGACTTCATCTACAGACTCAAGTATGAATAAAATTAGATTTGGTGGGATTGATTATGCACCAACTGCAGACTTTGAACTATTGAAGAATGCGTACGATATAGGTGTTGAAAAAGGCTTGAATTTAAAAGCAGGTAATGTCTTTACAGCTGATCAATTCTATAACGATAATGCCGAATTTGAAAAGTGGGCTCAGTATGGAATTTTAGCAATCGAAATGGAAACAACTGCTCTATATACATTAGCTGCTAAATTCGGTCGCAAAGCACTATCAGTGTTAACGGTAAGTGATCATATACTAACAGGAGAAGAAACAACTTCTGAAGAACGCCAAACTACTTTTAATGATATGATTGAAGTTGCACTTGATGCAGCAATTAAGTAAGTATATTGAAGTTTAATATACCTTGTGATCAATAAACTTTCATGTTTTGAATATATGGAAAATGGATTTCTCCATTCAATTCATGGGTGTTAGGCTAGAGCCATGAAAACACTATTTGGCTTTTACAAGTCCTTGCAAAGCAAGGGCTTGTTTATATATTGACTAGATTATAACCAAATCATTTTAAGCTAATATAGAGTAAAGTAAATTGTTATGTAAGGTACTAAAAGTGAATGGTTTTGCTAAAAGGTTGTTAAATAGATCGGAAAAAACTTTCCTATAATTGATTATATTTTGGTAAAATATAAAATCAGAGGTCTTATTATATAAGTTAATATGAAAAAGGGGACAACCAACATGAAATTTTTCACACTAACAAGATTATTTATTACTTCAACATTCATTGGAATACTGTTAATTTCAGGTTGTTCAAATGGAAGTGTAAATTTGCAAGATGAAGAAGTAATAGCAACTGAAGGAACGGAGACAGTAGAAGAAAACGTTTCTGACCAAGGCAACGAAAGTCAGCAAGAAAATTTAGCAGTTGAAGAAGAAGTTGAAACGACAGCAGATGAAGCCCAACAAGGCGAAGACCAAGACAAACAATCGTCCAATAATAACGAGGACCTGGTTTCCTTAGAACAATTTAATAATGTCATAGAAGAGCAAAATGGACTTAAAGTGATTATGAATCCAGAAAATATATTATCCATCGTCAATAAGGAACAAAGCTTACCTAGCGATTATATTCCTGATGACTTGGTAGTACCGAATGTAGCATTCTCATTTGGAGACCAAGTACTAGAAAAAAGCTACTTACGATCGGAAGCTGCTCTTGCCTTAGAAGAAATGTTTAAGCAGGCATCTCAAGAAAATATTACTTTATATGCTGTTTCTGGCTATCGTTCATTTGAAAGACAAAATGAACTATTCACCGCTGAGGTGGCTAAGTATGGAAAAGAGAAAGCATCACAGGCTGTTGCTGTTCCAGGTCATAGCGAACATCAAACAGGTTTAACAATGGATATAAGTAGTCAAAGTGTAAACTTTTTATTAACAACTGATTTTGCTGATACAATCGAAGGGCAATGGGTTGAAAATAACGCTCATTTGTTTGGCTTTATTGTTAGATATCCAAAAGACAAAGTAGATATCACGGGCTATCAATACGAGCCTTGGCATATCCGTTATGTAGGGAAGGATGTTGCTAAAGTGTTATATGATAATAATATTATTCTCGATAGTATCTTGAATAAATAAGAAATATAACAGAACTCTATTAATAGGGTGACGAAACTACTTAAGCTAGTGAATTCAAACAATCATATAAAGATACTCCTATTTAGTTAGTTTTATGGATAGGAGTATCGAAATATCAATAAGTTATTTTGTAACCTTTGTTACTATTTTTATATAGTTACATGATAAAAAGTGATTTAATGATTTTCAAAACTACCTAGCAGATATGATGTTATGGAGCATTAAAAGGTTGTTTTATACTATAATATTTTTTGAGTTTACTGATTACTTTATAACTATTTTAATAGCTGTAAAGGTGCTAATGAATAATCTTTTCGCGTAATGCAACAGCAACAGCTTCTGTACGATGATTTACGTTAAGTTTTTTTATTGCAGAGCTAATATAATCTCTCGTTGTAAATTCACTTATTTTTAATAAAATTGCTATTTCCTTAGTACTATACCCATTTGATAGAAATTGCAGTGTTTGAACCTCTCTTCTGCTTAATATGTCTGTTAGCGATTCGGATCTCTTAACAGAATGCACTGCTAATTGGTAATATTCCATAACATTCGTTATGAGTGCATTGTCTATTGGCTTTGTACCAACATATCTGTCGATAAGAACACAGCCAAAAACATTTCGTAAGTAGCTTAATGGAATAACTAGTAAGGATGAAAGCTCAAATTGATCAATATACCTGTTAGGTATGAATTTACGAAGTTGATCAAGAAATAAGTAATGCGCTTTATTTCTTGTAATTGCGGCTTGAATAGGAGGTATCGTTCTAACATCTTCTCGAATATAGGTTATAGGATAAACACCATCAGCATCTACTCGCATTACACCTTCACCAATAAAACTCAGTTGAGAATATGAAAATATCGATGCTCTTTCAAAAGGAAAATAAGTCAAACTACCTCTGAGCATTAATTCAATCCTCTTATTAATGTTTTTCGTGTCTACTAAACGATGAATAAAATCAATTACCTCTCCATCAAACATTTACATTATTCACCCCTATATTTTCAGGAATCGAAACGATTAATTAAATCCCTTATGATAAATGTAAGCGTTTACTAGATTTATTTAACAGAAAATTTAGATATCTATCAAACTTAATTGTACAATTTTTTGAGCAATTCATCAACTTATATGTCAAAGGAGGAGCAAAATGGTTAGAAAACACGTGATTACTACTAGTGAAAGGGGAATTGTTGAAGATCTATTGCCATACCGATTATATCAAAAGGCTAAACGGTTTGGAATTTGGAATCCTCAAGATATTGATTTTTCAAAAGATCGAGAAGACTGGAAATCACTTAATGAAGTTCAGCAAGAAGATATTCTACGTGTTATTGCCCAATTTCAAGGAGGGGAAGAGGCAGTTACTTTAGATTTACTACCTCTGATCATGGCAATCGCAAAAGAAGGACGTATTGAGGAGGAAATGTTTTTAACTACCTTTCTCTTTGAGGAAGCTAAACACACAGAGTTTTTCCGTAACGTACTTAATATAATTGGAGAAAAGGGTGATTTATCTCATTTCCATACACCTATTTATAAGAAAATCTTTTTTGAGATTCTTCCAAATGCAATGGAAAAAATTGTTTACGATCAATCTCCTGAAGCCATTGCAGAAGCTGCTACAGTATATAACATGTTTGTAGAAGGAGTCTTGGCAGAGACAGGGTACTATTCCTTTTACATTTCTCTTGACAAAGCGGGTATTATGCCAGGCTTAATGAAAGGAATTGGACTGTTGAAGAGGGATGAGTCCAGACATATAGGGTACGGGACATATTTACTTCAGCGCTTAATTTCAGAGCATCCACATATCTTTGATTTAGTAAGTAACAAAATGGAAGAGTTAGCACCACTAGCATTACAGTTGAATCAAGAAGGAATAGCAGGAAGAGAAATGAGCTCATTTGGAAATCCGACTGAAGAAACAATGCAATATACGATGAAACAACTTAGTATTAGAATGGAAATTCTCTCAAGAGCAAGAGGGAAAAAAATCGAGGAAATATATAAAACGAATGAAGCGGATGTCGGTGTGATATAGGAATACATTTTTCTCTCATTATTTCAGGCTGTGTTGGGATAGTTAATGACTCCACATAAACTCTTATGTGATATCCGATTGTGACACTTTTTATATATCATTGGCAAATTCCTATCACTACGTAGTTTTTTAAATATGTTATTCAAAATAGATCTTTGTTAAAAAAATGGCTGTTTTCGCATTGATTGTTGCTTTTCGTTCAATGAAAGAAATACTGATAAACGAAGCGGGCTTGGTATCTTTACAAAGAGGTCCATAAATTTTATTGTTGCAGTCCTATATTAGTCTCATTAGCAATAATGTTTATGACAAGAGCCTAAAAATTAAAAGGAGGGACAAATATGTCTATAAAAGTTGATGTAAGTACTTTCCCATTATTTATTAATGGGGAGTGGGTACCAGCTGTTAGCGGAGAAACTTTTGATGTACACAATCCTGCAACAGGAGATGTGGTTGCAAAAGTTGCAAAAGGCAATAAGTATGATGTGGAAAAAGCAGTTAATGCAGCCAGCGCAGCATTTGAGCAAGCTGAGTGGCGCGATATGAACCCGAAAGATCGTTCCAAATTGTTATATGCGATTGCGCATAAAATCATAGCAAACTCAAAAGAGCTTATTTACCTAGAAACGATTAGCTCTGGCGGAACTGTTAGAAGATTATCCTCTAGTGACGTTATGCAAATGGCTGATTTATTCCAAACTTTAGGCAAGTTTGTTCTAGAATATCCATTCTCCGAAACGTTGCCTGTACCTCCTTTCCCTGGTCCTGCACATAACTTTGTATGGAGAGAACCGATTGGCGTTTGTGCAGCGATTACCCCTTGGAATATGCCTATGTTAATTGCTACTTGGAAAATTGCACCTGCATTAGCAATGGGAAATACAATTGTCATAAAGCCAGCTAGTTATACACCACTTTCAACTCTTAAACTGGCTGAAATTATTTCCGAGGTTGTACCGAAAGGAGTTATAAACGTCGTTACCGGTTCCGGAAATGAAGTAGGTGAGCCGCTTGCTACACATCCAAAGGTTGATAAAATTGCATTTACGGGCTCTACGGAAGTTGGACGTCATATAATGAGCCTTGCTTCACATACAGTTAAGAATACTACGCTAGAGCTTGGTGGAAAATCTCCTAATATACTTCTTGAAGATGCTGACTTAAATATTGCGTTACCTGGTAGCTTATTTGGCGTTTTCTTACATTCGGGACAGCTATGTGAGTCTGGAACTAGATTATTTGTTCCTGATAGTCTATATGAAATGGTAATTGAAAAACTTGCAGAATTGGCAGGTACATTAAAGTTAGGAAATCCGCTTGATCCTGAAACTGATATGGGACCTGTTATATCTTCACAACAAAAGGAAACGATCCTTTCTTATATAGAATCAGGAAAAAAAGAAGGAGCTAGGTTAGTCTGCGGAGGAAAAGAGGCGGTAGTTGAAGGCTGTGAAAATGGCCATTTTATTGAGCCAACTATTTTTGCTGATGTCACGAATGATATGAAAATTGCGAGAGAAGAAATATTTGGACCTGTATTATCAATTATTCGTTATGGTGAGCTCGATGATGCTATTAAAATGGCGAATGATACGATTTACGGTCTGGCTGCGGGGGTTTGGACGAAAGACGTAAATAAAGCATACGAAGTGGTGCGACAACTTCGAGCAGGGGTTGTTTGGATTAATGATTGGCATTTATTAAGAAATGATGCACCATTTGGTGGGTATAAGCAGAGTGGTATAGGCAGGGAGATGGGAAAATACTCATTAGATGCATATACACAGTTAAAGCATGTCCATACTTCGATGGTTCCTGACCTTCATAAACGACGTTGGAATCAATTGTTATTTTCCAACCTCCACGAGACTTAATTATAATCCTAGTTTATTGACTATCACTTATCAACTTGATACCCAACTTATTTACCTTTTTTACTGTAACATATTCACTTTCGAAAAAGAGGGATTTTTCATAATTAATGAAATGAGGTGTGTATATGACATTATCATATAACCAATATATGCAAAGAACTGCCATTCATAGTGGATTAGGAACACGAGCAATGATTCCAGATTTATTTCAAAACATGCAAGCTAAAAGAGTTGTTTTATTCAGTGATAAAGGCCTTAAGGAAGCTGGAATTGTCGACAAAATAGCTGAATTGTTTTCATTAACTTCTTATGGAACGGGACCTGAATTAGCTGGTGTTTATTTAGATATTGTTCAGGATGCTGGTAGTGAATGTGTCAACGCGGCAACACGTTTTGCAAGAGAAGTAAATGCTGATGCGCTTCTTGCAGTAGGTGGGGGTAGTGTTTTAGATACGGTTAAAGGTGTGAAATATGCATTATTTAAGGGGTTAACCGATATTAAAACTGCAATTCCAGGAGGGCTTTTAATTGAAAGTTGGCCAGAAGCCACTCATATGACAATACCACATATTTCTGTACCAACAACAGCAGGAACTGGTTCAGAGGCTTCACCTATTGCAGTCATATACAATGAAGAACTTAGATTAAAAACGACGATGATTAATCCATTTATCAATGCTGATATGGCGGTTCTTGATCCAGACTTGACGACAGGACTTCCAGCTTTCATTACAGCATTTACAGGATTTGATGCACTGACTCATGCCATAGAAGCATTGGCATCGCCGAATGCGACTCCTTTTACAGATGCAAATGCCTTGCACACAATTCGTTTAATAGAAAAACATTTGCCAACCGTTGTTGAAAATGGTCAAGATTTAGAAGCTAGATTAGAAATGCTACAAGCAAGTACGATGGGGATTACCGCCTTCAGCTATTCTTTAAACGCGATACCTGTCCATAATTTAGCTCATGCCTACGGTGCATTGTTTAGAATTCCGCATGGGCTTGCCAATGCTGTATTTCTTCCAATTGTTATTGAATCATTAACTGACTTATACTTGCCGAAAATCGTTGAATTTGCTCAAGCCTTACAAATAGAAACAGCTGGCAAGGATCGACAAGTTCTCCTTAAAGAGGTAGTACAGAAAATTAGAGATTTACAGATGAAAGTTGGATTACCTGCGGATTTTGCAGATTACGGCATCGAAGAAGATTATTTAGAGGCAGCAGGTATGGCTGTTGCTATGGATCCAGCAGCACTTGCTTTTTCCATACCTCCTGAGATTATAGAGCAAATCGGTTTGAAGGTAATAGGTGCAAGAAAAAATGTCTCTAGTACGTAGTGTATGTGATTAACAATCATTGAGATGTATAAAAAACGCTGCTAATTAAAGATGAGGGGAACCTATCTAACTAGGTTGCCCTCAATTGTATTTAGCGGATAATAAAACCAAAATGGACGAATGCTTCATAATTGCCATTTTTTATTTCTGTAACGATTCAATAAACTTCATATTGCGACGCATTGTGTAAAATAATTATATAATATTAGGTTCATAGTTTTTATTTGATTTTACAATTTGGCTTTTCCATATACGTAGATATATTTCACTAATTCATGACTTAATTATCTTTTTGTGACTGGTTTTAGCATTGATTGTTGTTTGTAGTATGAAAAATTAAAATGCGTATACAAATACATTTCTTTTTAACTAATACTCCAGTAAACAATAGCTTTACGATCTATAGCAACAAAATATACGAAAAGTGACTTTGTGAAAAAATGTGAATAAATCGCTTGCACTTATTTAGTTTAGTAACTATACTAAATGATATGAATAGTAAAAAGAAAAACACAACAGACCAAGCTAAGCATAGTAGCCATAATATAGGAAGGTTAATTTTTCAATTACAACGACTCGAACGACATCCTCGAACTTTTGGTGGAGAAATAAATCTGACGCCGAGTGAAATTCATGCGATAGATGCAATTGGAATTGAAGGTGAGATTCTAATGAGTGAACTTGCAAGGCGCTTGGATGTAACGAAAGGAGCCGTTACACAGGTTATCAGTCGTTTAGAAAGCAAGAAACTGGTTTTTCGTTCTCCGCATTATAAAGATTCTCGAGCAGTACTCATTTCATTAACAGAGAGGGGGAAGGTAGCTTTTCAAGCCCATGAGGAGCTTCACGAGCAATTTTACGCAAGAATTAGAGAAGAATTAGACCCAAACGAAGTTGCAATCTTTGAAAGATGTATAAAAATATTTACTGATTTATTAAAAGAAGATAAAGGATAAAATACTGACAAAACAATGCAATCAGCATACAGCTCTCTGTTGATTGTAGTTTTTTACTATTTATAGTATAGTAACTAAACTATTTTTAATGATAAGGTTTAGTATCTAAACTAATATAATCTTCAATAACATTATTCTGCATAAGAAGAATGGAGGAGAATTTATATGGGTGAGCTTTATGCTGTTTTATCAGCGTTAATGTTTGCAGTAAATAACGTGATCATTAAAAAAGGAATAATAAGAAATAACAATACAGATAATGGTTTCTTTATTACTATTTTCATAAATGTGATTTTTTTAGGGCTTCTTTGTATCATTACAATTGCTGTGAAAGGCTGGAACATACCCTTTTCATGGACTTCTGTATTGTTTTTTTCGTTGGCTGGATTATGCACGACAGGGATCGGAAGGTTGACCTTATTTTCTAGTATTTCTTATATTGGCCCTTCAAGGGCATCTGCAATCCGAAATACTACACCGATTTTTACAACGCTATTCGCAATCCTTTTTCTAAATGAAACAATTTCTCTACTACCAGGAGTTGGAATGATGTTGTTAATGGCAGGGATTATGAATGAAGGATTGGGTTTACGGAAAATTGGAACATCTCATAAGCAATTAATCAAATCCCAAGAGAGCTTGCATTACAAAAATAAGCAAACGTTTGGATATGAATTAGCAATTCTTTCAGCATTTACCTTTGGTGTTGGGCAAGCACTTCGGAAACAAGGTTTATTAACTATGGATCACGCTTTTTTTGGAGCGTGGGTTGGAGCAATGACATCCTTAGTTTTTGTGTTGATTTATCAATCAATCCGTGGCAATTTAACAAACAATATTAAGGGAAGCTTCAATAAATTTAACCCTTATTATTTACTTGCGGGTCTATTTACGAGTTTAGGCCCATTATTCTTTTTTCTTGCAACACAATCGATTCAAGTATCTTATGTAAGTGTCATTACCTCTACAGAGCCGATCATCACGGTATTAATTAGTGGGATTTTGTTGAAACGTACCGATTCTATAACAGTTCGTAGTTTGCTAACAATCTTTATGATTTCAATAGGTGCCATATTAATGGTAGTTGCTGTATAAAGAACAAACAATCAAAGGAAGTGATAAATGAAATGAAGGATAATATTCTTGTTATTGGTGGGTATGGACATGTTGGAAAAATAGTTTGTGAGATTCTTGGGAGAAACTTACCTGGAAAAGTGATTGCATCTGGAAGAAATTTAAGGAAAGCGGAGGAGTTTTGTCAAACAACAAAAGGTACGGTAATACCGTTTGAATTAGATATTTCAAAGCCTGTTCCCTCAGAGTTATTAAGCAAAGTGAGAGTTGTAGTAATGTGCTTAGATCAGAGGAACTTAGACTTCGTTCGTACTTGCTTTAATCATAATATCCATTATGTTGATATTTCTGCAAAATACACGTTTCTATCCAGTGTTAAAAGATTACAAGCTGAAGCAGAGAAAAGTAATGTATGCGCAGTTCTAAGTGTGGGGTTAGCGCCTGGACTGACAAATTTATTAGCCTCTTTTGCCAAAAGCTACCTTGATCGTACGGAGGCAATTGATATTTATATCATGCTAGGGCTAGGAGATTATCATGGCAAAGCGGCCATTGAGTGGACGGTAAATAACTTAAATAGCACGTATCAAATTCATTCGGGCAGTGATAAGACTCAAATAGAAGCTTTTAGCGGGGGAAAGGAAACTTCATTCAGTAAAAATATTGGAAAGAGAAAGGGATTTTATTTCAATTTTTCAGACCAACATACGCTACCAGACACATTGAAGGTTCCGGCTGTTGTTACTAGGGCGTGCTTTGATTCCCGTATTATGACTAGTATGTTTGCATTGTTAAAAAGGGCTGGGGTATTTAAGCTATTAAAATATCAATCTATTCGAAAGATGATGGTGTGGTTGTTAAGTAACATTAGGTTCGGAAAAGATACGTATGCAGTGAAAGTTGACGCTTTTGGGGTGTATAACGGTAAAAAAGTAGTTGCTGAATGTGGGATTCAAGGACAAAAAGAATCTTTGATTACTGCCAAAGTAGCAGCCAAAGTAGCAGAAAATCTTTACACTGTTCAAAACCAGAAGGGGGTCTATCATATAGAAGAGTTGTATGATATACATTCAATCTATAACGATTTGCCATCTCCTGAAGTTTTTATAACGAATGTCTAAGTTGTTGTTTTACCATTTAAAGTAAATTATATATAGCATATAAAATGATATGGGAAAAATGAAGCTATTATATGAAATCTATTGGTAAATCAATTAGCAATATTGCCTCATTATTTTAACAAACAACACTTAAGTGTCTGTGGAACGTTAATTATTTGAAGTACAATAGTTTCAGCATTACGATACAAAAGAAATGGTTCCAAGATATATTAAAGAGTATGACTGTTTGATCGATTCAATCATACATGAAATAAAATAGTATGAAAGTAGAGATGGAATATGAGAGTATTAGTTCTTGGGGCAAGTGGCGCTACCGGCAAACAAGTCGTCAGACAATTAATCAAAAGGCAAATCAATACACGGATTCTTATCAGAAATAGTGCAACTCTTTCCAAAGACATAAAAGAACATCCATTAGTGGAAATCAAGAAGGGTAATATCAACGACTTAAATGACTCTGAGATGAATAACCTCCTACTTAATTGTAATGTCATTATCTCCTGCCTTGGTCACAACCCTACACTTAAAGGGATGTTTGGTAAACCTCGTTATTTGGTATTTGATGTAATAAAAAGAATCAGTGAGACAGTTAAAGATACAAAAGTAAAACTCATACTTATGAGTACAACAGGTTATACGAATACTTTATCTAGTGAGAGAAATTCTATAGGAGAAAAACTCATCCTTTCACTACTATATTTATTCCTTCCTCCTCATCGTGATAATGTCAAGGCTGCTAATTATTTGATTGAAAATATTGGTAAAGAAGATGGGGACATTGATTGGATTGCTGTACGGCCGGATACATTAGTCAACATTGATGAAGAAAGTTCTTATGAAGTTTGTGAATTTCCAATAAGAAGCCCAATTTTTAATGCTGGTAAAACGAGCAGAATAAATGTAAGTCATTTTATGGCTGAACTAGTTTCAGATGATATTATATGGGAAAAATGGGCATTTAAAACTCCTGTCATTTATAATAAATAGAAGAATCTGCTTAAACATCAATTCAAAGAAAACCTACTTAGTCTTGTTTGTGTACTTATTGATAGCGAAGAACACCATTGAACTCTTTTAATGAAATTAAGTTGGATATATTGTTTTAAAACCGACAAGCATTTTTCGGTTCTAGGTTCGTAGAAATCTATATCGTTTTATACGAAACAAAATGATTTGTGGTTACAAGATAAGATTATTTATGTATAACACTAAAATGTTTTTCAACAAATTGTAGTTATCCTGAAGAAGAGTAGTATACTTAGGCTGTTTTCGTCTTGATTGCAGCTTTTCGTACTTATAAAACATGTATTAACCCAAGCATTTATGGCATCTTTTCTCATATAAAATGGGGTCAATTGTATAAAATTATTTATTGCAGCTCTAAATTAGTGTCAAGAACAACATAGTTTACTATATTTATAACACCTTTGCCGGAAGCATAAGTAAACTGTAAGTATTGAAATTTTGGACTTTATGTTTTTTAATGTAAGGTGTTTCTCGTTTCAAATATCATTTTAGTAAAGTGTGAAGAAGTTAGTCTTTCAATAATCTTTAGCAATATGACGGAACATTTACTCAAAGATCAACAGGTGATCAGTCCATCTTTTATCTTATACCAATAATAATGAACAGTTGAACAAATAGATGTATTATTGGACATTTCTGTAGGGGGGACATCCATTGATTGATAGAGTTAATATTTTGGCTTTTGTTTATACAATTAATCCAGTACCTTCTTTTTTGCTTTTAAAAAGAGTTTTAAATAATGGAGGGTATTGGCAACCAGTAAGCGGTGGGATAGAGATAAATGAACAACCAATACAAGCTGTAAAGAGAGAATTACATGAAGAAACTGGAATAACAAATGTAACTAATATTTTTAATTTGGATTACTCATATAAATTTGAAACAATTAAAAGCGATGTTAAGATGAGCATGATGGACATTAGCTTTGGAGTTGAAGTTCCTCAAATACAACCTGTATATTTATCAACGGAACATGAATTATATAAGTGGTGTTCAAAAGCAGAAGTAAAGAAATATTTGGAATGGAAATATAGTATTTTTGCTTTTGAAAAGTTATGTGATGTTACAAATAACTAAACTGGAACAACAAAAGTAGTTATACAACACCAATTTTATAAAAGAAAATTAACTAAGGTGAAAATAATTTACATGGTAATTATTACACCTTTTTTTGTGTAACTTTTTTTTCCTTGAAGCGTCAAATAATACTGAATCCAAGTTTTAGAAAAGTTCTTCAATTTCAGGATAGGTCACAGTGTATTAGATGAGCATATATCTCGATGCTGGCATGATTCACATTACCATGCGTCAAATTAAACGAGCGGCGCGCATCTTTTACTTGAGTCTATTTTAGCGGCTGGATAACTGATTTATATATAGGCTTAGTTAAATGAAAAATGTATGTAATCAGTAATAACAACTGAAGTGACAAGTGGGCTCATATGGAGGCAAGATACGTAATTTTAATAGGTGGATTGTACTGAGAGTATAGAGTTTTACCTTATCAAGTACATATATAATACAATCTTGAAAAGGATGAGAAAAATTATGAATAAACAAAAGGTTACTGTAGGTAGTATTATTTTTGTTATCTTATCATTTATTATTATTATTGTTTTTCTAAGTTCTACCTTCATAAATAATAATCAAATAAAAATAACTAAGTTAGGTTATGTTATCTCAAAAGAAAAAGTAAATGATAGTGTTTTTCGTATTTTAATGTCTGATCATTTAATAGCTAAACCGGGCCAAGAGGTAACAGTGGAACAGATGATGAACAATGACGTATATTGGGTTGGGGGAATTACTGAGGCCGAGTATGAAGAGTTGGTGGCTGGAGAAAAAATTGAGTTGGAACTTTGGCTAGATAGAAATGGTCCTACACAATTAGATATACTTCCCCCTACACTAATCACAAATAAGGTGCAAATTAAAAAGTAGATTACTAACATATTTATCAACTTTTCTTTTAATCATATATCTGTTTAATATTCAGTATTTATAATATATATTACTTTCTTATAACAGTTGGGAATAGGTGGATTCTTTACCTTAAAAACAAGGAGGTTTATATGATTAAAAGTAAAACATCAAGATTTAGAGATGAACAGGGAAATTTGGTGGACGATAGTATTGCTTCATTGGAAAAAATGATGATCGGTGGGGTGAATCAGTATGTTCTCATGAGAGGGAAAAGTAAAAATGCTCCAATATTACTGTTCTTACATGGGGGTCCAGGTTCAGCTCAAATAGGATTCGCACCAAAGTTACAAAAAAAGCTTGAGGAAAGCTTTGTTGTAGTGAATTGGGATCAAAGAGGATCTGGTAAATCATATTCAGCTGATATTAGTAGGGAAACAATGAATATTAAGCAATTCACTACAGATGTTTATGAATTGATTATTACTCTTTTGAGTCGTTTCAATCAAGAAAAAGTATACTTAGTCGGACATTCTTGGGGAAGTTTTTTAGGTATCATAACAGCTTATAAGTATCCCGAACTTATACATGCATACATTGGGGTAGGTCAGATAGTTAACATGGAGCGAGGTGAGAATGTTTCTTACCAATTTACACTTGATAAAGCAAAAGAAACAAATAACATAAAAGCAATTACACAATTAGAAAACATAGGTGAGCCACCATTTGAAAATTTAATGAAACTTCGTATACAAAGAAAGTGGTTAGAAAAATTTGGAGGAACAGTGCATAAAAGCACATTTCCAAAATTAGCGCTAAAGTCGTTTACATTACGGGAATATACAATGCTAGATTGGGTTAGGACTATTAAAGATGGTATTCTATTTTCCTTGGATAATCTATGGGAAGAGTTACTGGAAGTAGATATGTATAATCTTGCATTAAAGTTTGAAATTCCTATGTATTTCTGCGTTGGGCGTTACGATTATCAAACTCCGCACGAACTTGTTCAAGAATATTATCATTCGATTGAGGCACCAACAAAAGAGCTAGTTTGGTTTGAAAACTCTGCTCATTCTCCTAATTTTGAAGAGCCTAACAAGTTCTATGATGTATGCTTATCAGCAGTTCAATAGATTTCCCTTTTTGAAATGAGAGTTTAAAAATTACCTTAACGTTTATAGTTGTTCTTCAAAGTAAGATACTAGGCAGTGATTTATTTGACCTCATAGGACAAAATGCCACGGTTGTGTTAACTGCCACTTGTGATCATAAGAAAAATAACAGTTAATATAAAATCAGCCTTTCATTATTATCCACGATTCATTAATAGTTTCAATACTCTGTATCCATCACTGGGCATACCTCCGTATCCCCATAAAAATGATGGATATTTTATTGGGAAGATTGTTAAAATGAATTGTCCGAGAGATGCATGCATAATGGATTTAATAAGAAAACTACTTATCGAATTAAAGTCTAGAAATGTATATAACACATAACAAAATAAGCTTAACATAAATGAGAATAATGGACCCGATAATAAGACTAAAGCATGGTGAACACTCATACTTTTATGTTTTGGAATATGAAAAAAAGCAAATCCAAGCCAACCACTTAATGGCTGAATTTTAATTGTTAGTCTACCAAAAGTAATCCCAGTACCTTTATCGGATTTCCCTAATCTTATTTCTACAGGATCCTTACTTATTAATAAAGCTGGAAGTGCATGACCAAGTTCATGAATGAATGTTGTAAACGGAAGTATAAGCGTGATAAATAATAAGAAAATAACTGCAAATTGTATATAACCATCCATAAATTCCTCACCTCATTATAACCATCTCACATCATACTCTTCGACAAGTCTTAAAAAAACCCTTCTACTATGTGCTCAGCCCATCATTAAACTAACATACTAACAGGATTGGTGACAGTGTGATTCAGGTCACTATTTAGAGTTTATGTTTACACTATAATGATAGTGTAAATGATAAAAACAAATTGGTTTAGGAGGTTTTGATAGATGAATTTACATAATGAGTTGAAAAACGCAGCTTCCACTTATTATGATTGCAACACGTTAAAAATAGCTTAAACCCTTTTGGGAGATGAACCACTCATAAGAGAGAAACCAATTTTTTACTAGAAGAGAAGGAAGGTTTTTTGCATGCTTTCAACTACAGTGAATAGTAGACCAATAGTGCAGTTATCATTACAAACCATTAGTTTAATTGCTAGTTTTATGGTGTGGGTAATATTATCGTCGTTAATGCCATTTATTTCACAGGATTTAACTTTATCCACATCTCAAATTGCTCTAATTACGTCAGCACCTGTTATATCAGGATCACTACTGCGAATTCCTATTGGGTTTCTTACAAGTAAGCACGGTGCTAGCAACTTATTTATAGCAAACTTTATAATCTTGCTTATTCCAGTATATTTAGTAAGCATTTCGACATCATTTATTCACTTATTTATTCTCGGTTTAATTCTTGGTATTAGTGGCGCCACATTTTCAATTGGTGTTACTTCATTACCTAAATATTTTAATAAAGCAAAACATGGATTAGTAAATGGTATTTTTGGATTAGGTAATATAGGGACTGCATTTACATCTTTCCTTGCCCCAATTATTGCAAATGAATTAGGATGGAGATTAACTATTCAATTTTACTTATTTTTAATTGCTTTTATGGTCATTGTCAACTTTATATTAGGGGATAAGAAAGAAAAAACTGTAAATGAGAAATTTGTAAACCCGCTAAAATATTTAAAACAAAATCAAGCAGTTTCAATGCTATCTCTTTTTTATTTCCTAACATTCGGAACGTTTGTAACGTTTACTGTGTTATTACCAACAATGCTTGTATCTAATTTTAATATACCTATGGTGGAATCTGGGTTTATTCCAGCAATATTTATTATCATTGCTACATTAATTCGACCGATAGGCGGGTTGCTTGCAGATAAATTCAACCCTTACGTGATTCTTATTCAAGTCTTTGTTGTTATAGGGATAGTAAGTATAGTCATAGCGTTAACAAATGAGTATGCTATATTCGTTATTGCAATTATGACCATTTCCTTCTGCTCAGGAATTGGGAATGGCGTTGTCTTTAAGCTTGTACCGTTATTAGTAAAAACACAAACAGGTACAGCGAATGGTATTGTAGCAGCTACGGGTAGCTTAGGGGGATTTTTTCCACCTCTTATCATTGCTTATATAGTGAACTTGACTAATAGCTACTCTGTTGGTTTCGCTTTTTTTACAATCCTTTCTATAGTTTGTCTTACGTTAACGGTTTCAGCGAACAAGAGATTTAAGGTGTCAATACTAAATGAAAAAGCGGCTGTTAGGTAGCAACTAGAAACTTACATTTAACAAAGGATTATAGAAACTGAAGCTTTATCAAACGTTAAGTATTATAAGGACAATTATACAAAATGATTAACTGCAAAGAATTAGTTATAAAATAAAATCGTATTTTCTATATCATTTAGAGGTGATAGAAATGGCTAACCGTGAAGATCTCAATCTAAATACAGAAAAGATTAAAGAACTGGTGGAGGTATTTTATCAAAATCTTTTACAAGAGCAATATTTTAAAGATACGTTTAATGCTAGAGGTGTAGATCTAAATCTATTAAAGTCAAGGCAGCAATCTTTTATTCTTGCTTTAATGGATGAAACAGAGGTAAATGCTAATCATCAGCAGCAAGTTCAGACACGACACCCATTTAACACGACACCAGAAAATGCGCAAATTTGGATACGAGTGATGGAGGAAAGTATGGAAGAAATATCTTTAGACGAAACAATAAAATCGAAACTATTAACTAAAATGCATATGTTAATGAAAACGATTGTTAGAGGTTAACAAACTCGTTCAAGTAAGCGTCTACTCTCAAAAAAAGTATAGCGACCTACTTTTACTGATTTAGAGATGCGCTTATTAGAGCTAAAGGCTATTCAAAGTAAATATAGTAGGAATAATTTGTAATTTTGGGATGAGGCATGATCCTTGATCAAGTTAGCTATATACGTTGAGGCAGTCTAATAATTATTATATATAAAATGAACACTTCCACTTTGAAATTATGGAAGTGTTTTTTATTAGGCCCTTTTCTTAAACTTTGTTGCTATAACATTAGATATTCTGTTTTGATCATATTTACATAACAACAAGCATGTTGATAATAGGCTTCGATTACCAAAAAAATAGACTAGCCAAAGCAATGCCAGTTATAGCTCCAAGGCCGATACCAACAGCTAACCCTGGGAAAAATCCACCAAATGGTCGATAAAAGCCATATCCGAAGCCGCCTCTAGGACCGTATCCAAACCCTCTACTCGGAGGGCCAGCAGGCTGAAGATATACTTTATTTGGTGTAAGATGCACAATTCTACCGACGTGACGATTTCCATAGTGATCATCGATTTGAACGACTTGCCCATGGTATCTACGGCACATATTGTACCAGTGTAAACTCATATATGTCTCCTCCTTTCCATTTAGCGTATGTTTGTCAATGATGTTTGCCTGTACGCTTATCCATGTTTAACTTAAGAAAATTTTCAATAATAGTACAAATTCATCAAAAAAATGCCTTAAATTAGGTGTTTATCCCTTACGTCAAGAACCCAATTTGAATAACGTATTAAGGAATATTTGAAGGAGGTGTTTTGTAGTGGCTGCAGCAGGATTTGCAAGTGGATTTGCGTTAATCGTTGTATTGTTTATTTTATTAATTATAGTTGGTACAGCCTTTATTAGATATTAACAACTATTGTTGTTACTACACGTAATAGGAGGTGGAAAAAAGTATGGATGGTTATAAAGGAGTAAGCCCAGCTTATGGAGGGTATGGTCCTCATAATGGCTATGGGTGCTATCATGGATTTTCAAATTTTGTGTTAATCGTAGTGTTATTTATTTTATTAATCATCGTTGGAGCAGCTTTCTGTTTTTAGATACATTTCGTATTATTTTCTAAAATAAATAAAATTGTATCAATCTCTATTTGTAATACGAGTCATTACTTCTGGCACAAAATCAATGTTAAATCGCGTTAGTTACAAATAAAGACAAGAACCCAATGACACATGCTTGGGTTCTTTTTAACATTTATATATATCTGACGTACATAAATAATTGATTAAATACGAATATGTAAATGTTGTACATAGAATAATTGTTTTTTCATATTTACTAGTTTGCTTGTTTTATTTTAATGTATTCGAGAAAACGTCTTGTCATCGATATACAGTATAAATTTGTCGTTTATTGTAACCATTTTGTTACTATTTATCTCTCATTCAATTTTATAATTTTATTAACAACATAGACTAAAAGGGATGATGACGTTGAGACAGAAAAGACAAAAAAGAAAGATTTTAAGATTAAGGGAAGGTATATTAATTTGCAGTTCAATTGTGCTATTAATAATTATTATGAGTTTAAACATTGGCAGTGATAAGCCAATTGCTTCAAATAATAAAGTAGTTGCAGCAGAACAAAGTAACAAAACTGAATCTACAACAGATATTGTAGAGGATGAAATAATTGATAATGACAATAATACAATTGCCGAACATACAGACAATGACGAAAATCAGCAACAAAATCTCACTGTGGATGTTTCAGACGAAAACGAAAATATTCATCAGCAGGAAGATGGAAATGTTGATGAAACAACTGTAGAACAAGAAGAAATTGATGAGTCTGAACAAACACAACCAACGAATAGCTCTATCGCAACTGGCTTAGAAGTTGGAAATGAAATAAATAAAGAACAATTAGAGCATGAAAAAAAAGTCGCATATTTAACTATTGACGATGGACCTTACGGTAGCTCAAAAGATATATTAGATATTTTAGAAGAATATAATGCTAAAGCTACTTTCTTTATGGTAGAACCAAAAATGAGAGAGTATCCTGAACTCGTTCGAGAAATGGTTAGAAAAGGACATGGTGTAGGCTTACATTCTGTCACACATGATAAACATCAATTTTATGCATCTCGTCAATCATTACTTAATGAACTGTCTGTTTCGAATGAAACATTAAAAGAGATTACTGGAGAAACCACACCATTAATAAGGACGCCTTATGGTAGTGCTCCTTATATGACGGACGAATATAAAGCTGCAGTTACTAATAATGGATATATAATGTGGGATTGGAATGTCGATAGTAAAGATTGGAAATACAGAGATGAAAGGTATGTACATGATACAATTGCGCAAATAGAGAAATTAAGCGAACAAGATCATGCTCCTGTCATCTTATTACATGACAAAACTACCACTGTTAACCATTTACGTGAATTATTAGAGTACTTAACAGAAAATCATTATGAGTTACTTAAGCTTGATGCATCATTACAACCTGTTCAATTTTAAGATAGCCTATTTGTTATAAAGCAGTTTCATTTTCATTTTGAAACGAATAAACATATTATGTACCCAATAAAGATAACTTTCTGATTACTACAGAAAGGAGGATAGATATATGTTTCCATTTCAAAGGCCGACACCTCCACCAATAGCAAACCAAGCGCCAATACGACCCGGATTGTTTCGACCCCCTACAGGAGGAGCAAATATGATTGGGGGAGCTGCCAATCAAATGCAACAAGCAGCAGCTAGACCAGGAATTCTTGGTAGATTACTAGGGGGTGGAGGAGTTAATCCAGGAAATGTTGCTGGTACTGTACCAAACCAAATGTTTGGAGGCTTAGGGGGCGCTCAGCAATTAGGTGGAATGTTACCTAATGCTACTGGCGGGGCAGCAGCTGGGACACAACAGGCAGCACAAACTGGGGGGCTTTTATCAAGATTTCTTGGTGGCGGCGGGGCTACTGGTGGCTCAAACATCATGGGAATGTTAGGTAATGTTCAAAAAGTGTTAAATATGACACAACAAACAATTCCTATGGTGCAACAATATGGACCCTTGGTTAGAAACATTCCATCAATGGTTAAGATGATGAGATCACTCAATGATGATAGTGAAGACGAAGATGACACAGAATCAGAGTCAGAAAATACAGATATAACAGAAGAGGAAGAAGAAGAGCAGGATAATAATAGTAATAAAACGAGCCAATCAAAAAAGAAAACGGGCGATCAAAATAAAAAAAATGTAAAGAAAAAAACATCGAATGAGGGGACTAAAAGTACTCCAAAGAAGAAAACATCTGACAGTAATAAAACAACAACAAAAAGAAAAACAAGTGGAAATTCCCAAGGGAAAAATCGAGAAGCACAAAGTCGCAAAGCGCAAAATACAGAGGGACAGTCTGTTCCGAAGTTATATATATAAAAATAAAACAGGGATTGGATTCACCCTGTTTTTATTTTTGTTTTTTCAATTGAATTAGTCTATGTCGATTTTTTTCCTTTTTTTCTTAGGGATTAGTACTTCCAATATACCATTTCGATGAGTAGCCGTTAATTTATGTGGTAAAACATATTCAGGAAGTGAAATAGACTTTTCATTCTTAGGTGGTCTTTGGGGTCTGGAAAACGGATTGTTGTTAGTTCTGTTATTTTTGAGTTCTCGCTTTACCTTGATTCGTAATTCATTACTTAATCTGTCAATAATAATATCCTCACGCGGTACACCTGGTAGTTCAGCTTGTATTACAAAGTGTTTTTCTGTTTCAAAGACATCTACAGGGAAAGAGTTTTCAGGGGCAGCTAGTAAAAAGTAATCATCTATTGCTGAAAAAGCAGATCTTCGCGGCCGTTCCTGAAAAAATTCATTCATTATTTTCATTGGGCTTTTGTTTGGTTGACTTTTCTTTTCATTCGCCAACGTAGTTCCTCTCCTCTCAACAAATTATTGTGTGTTAGCACTAGTTTTCTCAAAAATAGGTTATGTAAATTATTTTGATTTGTATAGGTTATTCGCTGAGAAAATGAAAATAAGTTCATTCCGAGCAAGTGTATATCCTTGCTTAGTAGATGAACAGAGTAAAGGGGAGACACACATTAAACTTGAAATCTTGTTTTAAAGTCTGGGAAATCTGTGACAACCCCTCTAATTTTTAATTTAGCAAGCTCGTTCATCGTATTCATGTCGTTTATTGTCCAGGCAAAGATTTCAAAATTATAGTAATGGAGATGATTTATCGTAGAGCTATTTAAGATGGTCCAGTAAGCATTCATATAATGAATAAAAGAGCGGTAACTTTCAAGTGTTTGTTTGGAAAAATCGTGAAATAAAAAATGTAATAACAATGCTTTTTTTACATTTGGTAAGAGTTTATGAAGTTTCTTTAGCGTAGAAGGATAAAACGATTGAATAATTATGTTGGAATTTTGTTGTTCAAGGTTCCGCTTTTTGAGCTCTGCAGCTAGTTTTTGTTCGATCTTTGGATATAGAAAGGGGTTGCACAATTCAATGATAATCCCTATTTTGTCAGAATATTGATCGAGCACCTCTCCTAAAGTAGGAACTTTTTCTTTTTTGAAATCTGCATGAAACCAGTTTCCCGCTTTTAATTGTTTAATAGACCTAAGAGAATAGTCTTTCACATTCCCGGTTCCATTAGTTGTACGGTCTACTGTAATATCATGTATGACGACAAGCTCTTGATCCCTTGTCATTTGTACATCTATTTCAATGTAGTCAGCCTCTAAGGCAACTGCTTTGTCAAATGCTGCAAATGTATTCTCAGGTGCATATCCAGAAGCACCTCGGTGCGCTATAAATAACATTTCCCTCACTCGCTTACATTTGTTTTTTCATTAAGCTCATTTGTAAACTTTGTTGCTATTATTACCAAGTTTATACCATAAGAAGCGGCTTTATATGTTAGTAATCATATTACAGAAGAAATGATGCCACGAAACGCTAGTTGTTCCCCGTGTATATTTCATAACATGAAAAACAACAATCAAGGTGATAACAACCTTTCATGATGCACCTATACTGAAAACACATAGGAAAATGGCATAATCTAGATTTCCATCTGTAACCCTTAAATAGCATCTAAACGATTCAGCATTATTATATGCAGCTGATGAAATGTTGACTTGTAAAATATGAAAATATTATGTAAATGTAAAAGAACATGATGAAATAATTATAGCCACTTGTGGATAACAACATTCATTTTGTTGTACCTATGTTTTCATGGTACATCTTTTAAGAATATTCATATAATGCTATCATCATGATGAAAAAAGGTTGGGATCAATGAAAACTTTTAAATACATTGATTTTCTTGCAGAATTTGGTATTGGCGGAGCTCACCCAGGTGGATTTCTTTTGTCAAAAGAGGTATTATCTGAATTGCCGATTGATCAATCTAGTCGTGTGTTAGAAGTTGGATGTGGAACAGGTCAAACGACAGCTTACATTAAAAAGAAATACAAATGTAATATGTATGCACTTGATAACCATCCTGTTATGATATCAAAAGCAAAGAAGAGATTTGCTGAAAATAACTTACAAGTACACGTTCAAGAGGCTGATATTAGATACATGCCGTTTCCTAATAACTTTTTTGATATCGTAATAGCTGAATCTGTTACGTGTTTTACTGATATTTCAACATCCTTACAAGAATATAGCCGTGTATTGAAGGATAATGGTGTATTATTAGCCATTGAAATGACGACAGATAAGCTATTATTACAGCATGAAGTTAAAGAAATAAAGAGCATGTATGATATATCAGAAATATTAACAAAGAAACAATGGATAACAAAATTAACACAAACTGGTTTTGCCACAGTAGATGTGTTAAAAACATCAACTGTAAACAATTCTTTATTTAGGCAAGAGCAACCAGAATTCAATTTTTCAGCGAACATAGACCCTGAGTTATTTAAATTATGGGCAAATCATAATGATATGACCCAAAAATATCGACATATTTTAGGTTATGGCGTTTTTATAGCTAAGAAGGAAGCTATAAAAGAAGAGAAAGTACAAGGTTAGTAAAATTCTCAGCTTATTTTAAAGTAATCATAGGCAGTAAAAAATGGCTCTCCAAAGGCTATAGTGCCTTTGGAGAGATGAATTCAACTGAGAGTGAAAGCAAAGTACTTACCAGAAAAAAGCGAATGCGAGTGCAGTTATTGCGACTATACCGACTATTGCAACAGCTGCAACTGCAGCAGCCCCACCGAACCCACCGTAACCACCATATCCTCCAACAAATCCTAGACCATACCCGCCGAAACGTCTCGGTCCCGGGCCAATTGGTCTAATATATACGTGTGAGGGTGTTACACTGTCTACAATACCTCGATGAACTCCTCCACCTCTTAAGCGAACTTCCACAGGTCTTCCTGTATATGAACAACATCTGTGGTAAATATGTTGACACATATTGTTTGAATCTCCTCTCTAATGAATTTATTTGTGATGTAAGCATACTAGTTGTTTCAATCCAATGAATATACTATAGTTTATGTAATGATTTCATTTTTTGCGTGGGACTAACGTTGAGGGCTATCGTGGAGTTTATTTGAAAGGCCCTTTGTGTGAACATTGTTGCTATTGTTATCAAATTAGTACTATAAAAATGGTTTTATATTGTTAGAAATGGTTGTACTGAAGAAAAGATGCCACGAACTCTATTTGTGTACGTGTTTATTCTTAATACGAAAAACAACAATTAATGCGAAAACAGCCATTTGAAATGTAAAATAAACTTAAATATTCTTGTTCCAAGTGTTTCTTTCATTAATATGCTATTTTGTATACTAATAAATGGAAGAAAGTATACGATATTAGTTGGTAGTCCCATGTATTAAAATGTTCTCTTTATCCCTATTACATTTTTATTGGAGTGAGATACTGTGAAGCCAATTGAAAAGGAAAATGTCCAAGAGGTACTCGATAAACTCTTGAACGAAAAGTTATTCGTACATTTAGAAACAACTACTGGTGCCTATGCTAATCATTTCGATGAAAAAAATATGACAGTTGCCGCTTTTATAAGAAACGTGCCAATTTGTTTCTCACAAGCAAAAATTAAGGGCCCCGGACCGTATCGTATAGGACTAAAAATAGAACAAGGCTGGGTTTATGCAGAAGGAATTACTGATTGGGAGATTAATGACCAATCCCAAGTATTGCTTGCTGGGCATGATAAGGAAGGCCGTTTAGCCATATCATTACAGCTTAGTAAACAACCATTTAATGAGTAAGGAGGTAGAAAGAGATGGAACGACATGTACTTGTAGTATTACCACATCCAGATGACGAAGCTTTTGGTGTAGGTGGGTTAATAGCACAATATTCTAAAAAAGGAATTCCTGTTACATATGCTTGCGCTACACTTGGAGAAATGGGTAGGAACATGGGGAGTCCGCCAATCGCAAATAGAGAGACCCTTAGAATGTTAAGAAAAACTGAACTACAAGAGGCTTGTTCTGTATTAGGAATTAAGGATTTGCGTATGTTAGGGTTTAGGGATAAAACGTTAGAATTCGAAGATGAAGCAAAACTAGTTAATAGTATAAAAGCTGTGATAGATGATGTGAACCCGTCATTGATCATTACCCACTATCCGGATCATGGTGTTCATCCTGACCATGATGCATGCGGTTTAGCTACAGTTAAAGCAGCAAAAAAAATAAAGGATGACAATAGACCGAGAGTATTAGGTCATGCAATATCAAAAAATCGTTTTGAGGTACTCGGTAACCCAACTTTCACTGCCGATGTAAATGACGTATTCGATATTAAAGTAAATGCTTTGAAGGCTCACCGTACACAAACAGAAGGTATGATTAAAAGGTATAATGAAAATAAAGAAAAACAAGAAGAGTTCAAAAAATGGTTCGGTACTGAATTGTTTTGGGACATAGACCTAGATAAATTTTAGTAGCAACAGACTAGACTCGGCTAGTTAGCCGAGTTTTTATGTTATTCAATCCAATCATACTTTATAATGTCTTTTAGTCCTTAAGAGTAGAACTTAAGAAATGCTTTTGATGTTTTGATGTGTCACTATTTTATTTAGGCTGTATCCTCTTCAGACTCTCTACCATCGTCAAGTAATAATGCCCCATTTCGAATTAATGACTGGAATAAATCAAGCGGAAAAACACCGCCATATTTTGCATTCTCCATTTCAATCCTTACATTAGAAGCATTGATCTTTACTACTTTTAATTTTTTAGAATTATAGAAATTGGGAACAAACTTTGTCGTAATTTCAAATTGCATATTTTCTTTTAGCTCCATCATAGTCACCTTTGTATTAGTATCGTGTTTTATACAATATAAATTTTTCCTGTTATTGATTACATTAACCAATTTTTTTCTTTTTATTCAGCGAGTATATAAAATTTTAAAAAATATCCTTACACCATATAAAAACTATAGAAATTAGGTAGTAGCGAAAAAGGGGCGAACGCATACACTAAATACGAGAAATAGGAGGAGGTAGAAATCAAATGTACTATCAGCCTGGAGGCAATTATTATACACAACAAACAAACCTTCAGTTTCCGAAGAGAATGAACAGCGTAAGAACGCCAATGCAAATGTATGTACAGCAAGTGATACAAAAGTGGAATGATGGCCCAAGAAATGAAGCTTTGAAGTTCATGAAAAAATATGGCCTTCCAGATGAGGCAACACCAAGAATGATCATTTGGTATAACAATGAACCTTGGAAACGCACAGTAATATATAAAGAAACCATACCGCACAATTTTCCTAAAAAACATGTTGATTTCATTGAACAAACCATAGCCTATAGAGTACCGATACATTTATACGATAATATTGCAAGATTTGATGGGAGTATCATATTAGATCGTACAAAAGGTGAAGTGACTGCAAGGTGTGATAATGAGGCGATGAACTATGCTGCGTTAAATATTATGCATGAAATTGTCACAAGAAAGCGTACTGAGCAAGAAGCAAGGGATTATTTAGCTAAGACAGTGAAGGAATATGAAAACAACGAGCCAACACCATATACGGAAGGGTTTTTATTCAAGTTACCAACAAAGAAGACAGCTGATCCTGATAAAGCTGTATTGTGAACATGATGCCTGCAACAATTGTAGGCATTATAAAATTGTTTAAGGCTGTTTTCACATGATTGTATACGTATTAAGTAAAAAGCGCGAAATAACTAACACGTTGATTAGTTTGTAAGATGTGTGTTTTACTGCATGTGATAGTAAATCCTTCCAAATGAATTAGAAAGCACGAAATTGCAAAAGAACTTTATTTTGGAGATTTTTTTATAAGCCTTAATTAAAGCTCACAACATTGTAAATGTAAAAAACCGCCTAAAGAATTAGACGGTTTAATACAGGTTAAAGCTTAAAATTTTTGAACGTTTGAAGCTTGAGGGCCACGGTTACCTTCTTCGATATCGAAAGAAACTTCTTGACCTTCTTCTAGTGTTTTGAATCCATCACCTTGAATTGCAGAAAAGTGTACGAATACATCGTCTCCGCCTTCAACTTCGATAAATCCAAAACCTTTTTCTGAATTAAACCACTTAACTTTACCTTGTGCCATTTTTTCCTCCTGTGTGGATATCTTCCACTATGTAATGCTTATTCTTACTCCTAGTGCTCTATAATATGAACTACATTCATAAAAAGTTTTAGGAATAACAATAATTAAAATAAGTATATCATTTTTTATAACAATTTCAATATGGTTTTTTAAGTTTATTCTTCCACAAGAGTAAGTTGATATGGTAACATTTGTTTATGATTTGACATCATGATAAGCAAATAATGAGGGTGAATAAAAATGACTAATAGAATTTTGTTTACAGGAGGAGGATCAGCAGGGCATGTAACAGTAAACCTGGCACTGATTCCTTATTTTATAAAAGAAGGTTGGGAAATTGATTATATCGGTTCAATTAATGGGATTGAAAAAGAACTTACTGAGAGTATTCAGGAAGTAAATTATCATAGCATTTCAACAGGAAAGTTGCGTCGATACTTTGATTGGAATAATATTAAAGACCCTTTCAAAGTCGTAAAAGGAGTATTTCAAGCTTATACAATAATAAAAAGAAGGAAACCTAATGTCGTCTTTTCAAAAGGGGGGTTTGTTTCCGTACCTGTAATTATTGGTGCAAAATTGAACAAAGTACCTATAATCACTCATGAATCAGATTTAACACCAGGCTTAGCAAATAAACTTTCACTCCCCTTTACAACTAAGGTATGTACGACATTTCCAGAAACAAGGGATCATTTACCTACGCATAAGGTTGAACACGTTGGGGCGATTGTTCGTAAAGAAATATTTGAAGGTAATCCTGTCCAAGGAAGGGTAATCACGGGCTTTACGAAAAATAAACCTACGCTGTTAGTTGTAGGTGGAAGTCTTGGTTCTAGGCGAATTAATGAAGTTGTAAGAGCAAGTCTTGACAAGCTGTTACCACAATTTCAAATCGTGCATATTTGTGGGAAGGGACAAGTAGATAAGTTAATAAATGATCGTTCCTACAAGCAGTTTGAATATGTGAAAGAAGAATTACCTGATCTTTTATCGATGGCTGACATTGTTATATCAAGAGCAGGTTCAAATGTTATTTTTGAACTGTTAGCATTGAAAAAGCCAATGCTGCTTATTCCATTAACAAAAGAAGCAAGTCGTGGGGATCAATTATTAAATGCCAAATCATTTGAAGATCAAGGCTTTAGTAAAGTTCTTTTTGAAGAAAAACTTTCAAAAGAATCACTACAAGCTGCAATAAAAAATGTTTATAAAGATCGACATCAATATATAGAAAAGATGGAAAGATCAAATAATGATAACTCAATTGAAAGAGTTATCAATTTAATTAAAGAGAACATGAAGAAATAATTTAATTGTGGGTTATCATACTAGGAGCTTTAAAAGAATAGTCTCGTGATCGTGGCAACTGTTGTTCTATTTAGAGGATAATAATCTCATAAAGAGCTTATCCAATTAATTTATTTATACAAAAGTTCAGAAAAATTATTTACAAAAGAACGAACTTATCCAAGGCTCCTGTGTATTTATTTCATATTGGGGGAATGAAGTGAATATGAAACAACCCGTTCAGCGTTCAAAATTGAGAACAAACGTAGGAAAGATCTATTATATTTCTAAGCGTTATTTAAAATGGTATTTTAATGATACATATTTTGCAAATGAAAAACACAATGCTAAGCTTCCTTTTATCATATATAAACATCAAACACCACTGTTACGCAAGTTGAAAAATGTTGATATGTGGCTACAACAAAATAAAGTTCACAACATACATTTAGCAATAAAAAATATTAACGGCATTGTTTTAAAACCTGGTGAAACATTTTCATATTGGAAATTAATAGGGAAACCTACGAAGGGTAAAGGGTATGTTAATGGAATGGTTTTGTCTCATGGCTCGTATAAAGTAGGTATAGGTGGAGGGTTATGCCAATTGTCAAATTTAATCTACTGGATGACACTCCATACCCCATTAACTGTAATTGAGAGGCATCGTCATAGCTATGACGTTTTTCCAGACTCCAATAGGACACAACCATTCGGAAGTGGAGCTACTTGCTATTTTAATTATATAGACTTACAAATAAGAAATGAAACAACACAAAACTATCAACTTCATTTATATTTAACTAAAGATTATTTAGTTGGTGAGTGGCGTGCGGAAAAAGAGCCTGTACATTCCTATAAAATTTATGAAAAGGACCATTTCATTACAATGTCCACTGTTGGCAAATACGTCCGACACAATGTACTACATAGGAAAGTTTACAATAACAATGGTGATGTTTGTAAAGACGAATATATTACTGAAAACCACGCTATTATGATGTATGAGCCGTTATTAGAACAAGGGAAGGGCATAGATGATTAAACTAGACTCTTTTCGTAAACGTTGTTGCTATGGTTACTAAACTAATAGAGAAAAATGTCGTTTTACAGAAGAAAAGGTGCACGACGTCTAGTTGCAAATGTGTTTATTTTTTGACAAAAAACAACAATCTATGCAATAACAGCCTATTCAATAATGATATTCGAGGGAAATGTGCCATGTGGACAAGAATCGTACCTATAGTTTTATTACTCGTTTTAGTTGGTTGTAATCATGACATACATTCAAAAGAGCAAGCTCAAATAGCTAAACTAAAAGAACGAGTTGCTCAGTTGGAAGAGCGTCTAAATGAAAAAATCAGTGAAGACCAGGTGAATGACATGATGGACTCTAAAGAAGAAGACTTCAGAGTTGGAGTTAAAGACATGTACCTGCTTGATAACCAAAAATTAGAGAAATTAGAACATTTAATAACAAAACTTCCTAGTATTGAGATTATTACTGGGTTTATAACTGACTGGCACTCTGACAATCTTGATAAATATATTACTATCGATGCTGTTAATTATTTAAGTGGAGAACAAGCGATACGAGCCATAATGGATGATGCGAATGTGTCTAGAGAGGAAGTCTTCTTACCTAATGGTTTTTATATACAAAATAAGCAAGTTGAGCAAATGAATTATAGGCTTAGTTCGGATTTATTGCTATATATAGCTGACGGTAACAATAAAAGCTACACAGAAGATCTTAACATGCTTATTGAACCATATGAGAGACTCTTTTACTTATATATAAATCATGATGAAGTCATCATGATTGAGGAGCAATATCTTCCTTGAACTTGAGGATCATAAGAAAATGCGTAGTATAGGGTGATTTTTGTCATATTGTGTGCTAGCATTTATTAACTATTGTAGTATTTCCATAGTTGTAAAAATATATATGAACAACTAGCTTTATACATACTATTTTGCTTTGCAGGAGAATTTACAAATAGAAGTAAATGATGAAAATAGATCATAATGATTCGAAAAAACCACTTATCTTATGCTCGTTTTTCGATATATATCAGCAAAAAATTAGGTTAAATACAAAAAAATTATAATTTTAGAAATAAAGACATGAAATCCATCAATAATCGTATTATTGTTTAAAGAGAGAGGGAAAACGCATGGATGGTAATTTTCCAATTATTGAAACAGATAGATTAATCTTAAGAAAAGTGACAAAAAATGATGCGAATGAAATGCTTGCATATCTTTCAGATGAAGAAGTTGTGAAACATATTGGTTTAACACCTTTCCAATCATTATCCGACGTTTGGGATGAGATTAAGTGGTATGATTCTATTATAGAAGAAGGCACAGGTATTAGGTGGGGAATTACTTTAAAAGGTCATAACAAGGTGATAGGAAGTTGTGGTTTTCTAAACATGAAATCTAAACATTTCAGAGCTGAAGTTGGATTTGAATTAAGTAAAGATTTTTGGGGGAAAGGTATAGCTAGTGAAGCGTTAGGGGCTGTTATTAATTATGGGTTTCGTCATTGTCAGTTAGAAAGAATTGAGGCTTTAATAGAACCTGCTAATCTTCCATCACAAAAACTAGTTGAACGGCAAGGGTTTACTAGAGAAGGGTTGCTTAGAAGTTATGAGTATACGTGTGGTAAATTTGATGATTTATATATGTACTCAATATTAAAAGCAGATATAGATCGATATGAAAGCAATTAAAGAATTTAAGCCTGTTTTCGCAACGATTTTTGCTTTTCGTTCTAATATATAAGGACGGTCGTGCCATCCTTTCATCTTTTACAATAATGAGGTTTCATAAATACCCTTCATACTGTTCTTTTTCGGAAAAATAGCAACAAAGTTAACGAACGAGCCTCATTAAAAAAAGAGTAAGTGAGATTATTAGGGAGCCATAAATGATTGGTTCCCATTTTTATATTAAGAATATAAAATGTTAGACAACTGGGACGATTATATGCTATTTGGCTTTTAATGCCGATGACTCTCTTTGCTAATTGTCCATTCTTATACTTGACTTCTCTAAGTTGATTTATTAGCAATTCCGCTTTTCATCTTTGATATAATTGTAAACGAAACAGCGGTCACTATAGTAGTCTTTGTTGCTGGGTATGCATTGTTAGATTGTATAAAGTTGAAATCACAAACAGTAAAACCCTCTCATGTACACAACATACTTTGTTATGCCTCGACAGTTAAACTTAGTTCATCAAATTTCATTACTCCATCTGAATTTAAAATGTCATCAGCTCTCTAAACAATTAAAGTTATGATTATTATTATGGGCTATCAACTTATGATAGGCTTATTTGTTATAAAAAAAAACAAGACTCTATATTCATACATAGTAGCAACTCAGAATAGAGAAAGATTGTGTTCGTTTTTAAGACATCTTTTAAAAATGTAATAATAACTACTTTGTCTTTGGACAAGGTCCTCGTGAATAAGGTTATAAGCTAATTTCATCGTTCCTGGACAAAAACGATATGTAGTTGTGTTAGTTTTTATAGCTCCATACGAAAATAAACTTTATGTTAATACACAAAAATACTGAAAGCCTATTGTGGAATATTTTAGTTTATTATATACTACATTACAACAGTAATGCACTATGTTAGAAAGGAGGCGGAGACAATTCTAAATACAGAAAGTACTAAGCCAATTTATGTGCAAATTGCTGAATGGATTGAATCAGAGATATTAAACGGTCATTTCGAAAGTGATGACAAGGTGTATTCACAGTATCAATTAGCTGACATGTATACGATTAATCCAGCAACTGCAGCGAAAGGGCTTAGTCTTCTAGTGGACGAAAATATTCTTTACAAAAAACGCGGACTTGGAATGTTTGTCTCTGGTGGAGCAAAAGACATGATTATAGCTAAAAGAAGAAATCAAACATTGAAGGGGTTAATACAGGAATTGGTTTTAGAAGCCAATCAGTTGCAAATAGAAGATAACGAGTTAATTGAAATGATAAGAGAAGAAATGGTTAAGGAGGAGAGACAATGACTGTAATTGAATGTTCTGTCTTAACTAAAAGATACGTAAGAAAAAAAGTCTTAAACAACCTATCTTTTTCCATAGAGGAAAATAAAATTACAGGATTAATTGGTCGGAATGGCGCTGGAAAAACGACCTTGTTAAAAATAATAGCAGGATTCCTAAAAGAAACATCGGGTGAAATCAAAGTTTTTTCCAACAAGCCATTCAATAATTTACACGTCTCAGGAAATGCCATTTTTGTGGATGATTTAATGAGTTTTCCTCAAGCGGTACCACTAGGTGAACTGTTAGAAGTTGCTGAAAGCTTTTATCCTAATTGGAATAAGCAATTAGCAAGTAATTTATTTAAGTATTTTTCTTTTGATCCTAAGTATTATCACACTAGACTTTCAAAAGGAAAGAAAAGTACGTTTAACATGATTATCGGTTTAGCGTCGCGTTGTCCGTTAACAATTTTTGATGAACCAACTACAGGAATGGATGAAGCGGTTAGAAAAGATTTTTATAAGGTGTTGGTGAAGGATTATATTGCTTTTCCGCGTACTATTATTCTATCCAGTCACCATTTGGGTGAAATAGAAGATATATTGGAGGATGTTTTACTTATTAAAAATGGAGAAAAACAATTGCATACGTCGATGGATGAACTGAAGGAGTGGGCAGTTGGCATAAAAGGACCGACCGATGAAATAGCACAAATGACTAATGGAAAAGAAGTTATTTTCAAAAATCGATTAGGTAAGAATACCGATTATGTGGTTGTAAAAAACGATGGTTCTGACACTTCAACCCTTCAAGCTCGTCATCGAGGTATTGAAATCTCTCAAGTTAAAGTCAGTGATCTATGTGTTTATTTGACTAGTGAAACGAAGGGAGGTATTGAAGATGCCTTTGACGACAGTGACATTAGCTAATACTGTTAAAAACCAATATTTTTACAAACTCAAAGCAAACATAGATTCGTTTAGTTCACTCATAGGAATCCAGGTTTTAGGTATCATCTTTTCACTTGGTGGAATTGGAACAATTTCTACGGGCAGTAATAACTTTAATATCAATATCCAGTACTATGCAGCTGATATCGTCATTGTATTTACATTAATTTGGGCTTTCTCTACAGCAATTACGATTACGACTAAACCACATAGAAACCATGATTTTACGTTTGTAACCAATCGACTTAGCAGCAGTCTCTCGAATATTCTCTTTTTAATTACGGCTACCATTGTAGGGAGCATTACAGCCATTTTATCTGGGAATGTAATACAAGTCCTTAGATATATTTTCATTGACCAACAGCTCTATGTTCTTAATACTGGAATCCAAGAACTTGTTATCGGTATAAGCGCAATCTTTTTGTATGGGCTAATTGTTTGTGCAATAGGTTACTTTATTGGAACACTGATTCAAGTAAGTAAGTTATTTATCATTGTTATTCCAGTGTCGTTGTTAGGTTTCATTTTTCTTGAGGCGACCTTACTTGAAGGGACGATAAGGGATAACTATTTATCTGTCATCAAAATTTTTCAATTTTATGTATCGGAGCCAATATTTGTATTATTTATTGTAAAAGTTTTGATAACTTCTAGCTTGTTTTTTATGGCCGCCATTAGCATCCTGAATCGAATGGAGGTAAGAAAATGATTTCCTTCGAGCTAGCTACATTTCAAATTATTTTATTTATCATTTTAGTAGGGCTGTTCTCTTTAATGATTAAAGCTGGGAAAAAGATTAGCTCTTTAAAAATAACTCACTGGCTACTTTTTATATACACAGGATTACTTTTATTAAGTTCTGTATTTATAGCATTCGTCTCCGATGATTCATTAAAACAGCAGGAAGTTAAACAAGGTGAAACAGATCATGACTTCTATTCATTATTGAGCAGTATGGAGATAGATAAGCTTGATCCAGACTATATTATAAAAGCAAAAAGCTTTGATGATTATAGAAATCAAATATTGGAAGTTAACTTTACAGAAAAGTACAGTCCCCACGTGATTGTAGAAAGAAAATTGAGTAGTGATAACAAGATCGAAGTATTTAACTTAAGTAGTGGATTGTTTGTAGATGGTATCGATTTTTCTAGAAAGTTAGCTCCAGTTGGTTTTATATTAAATGATAATAGACTTATTATTAACTCTCCTTCACAGGATATAAATATTAAACTGGTAAAAGCTCCGTTTCCAGTTCGGCAATTTACAGAAGAGTCACTTTTTAATCAATATGATGGGAGAGTATATCAAGTTATTTATTTAAAAGTACCAAATGATGTAGAGTTAATAGAGGGTTCGTTTGTGAATTTTAGTTTTATTGAGAGATGAGACACACTTAAAATGTTCTACATGGCTAAAAAGCCGTGTAGAACATTTTAACGTGGCTAAAAATCCGTATAATGTATAGATTTCTATTTATTTCTGTTCTTCTCTCTATACCGTTTTACCTTAGATATCGTCCCACATGCTCTTCCAGTGGGACTATTTGCGTTCATATTACACCACTTTTTAGTACCACTTTTTGATTGATCATAAAAGGCCCACTTACAATCTGGACAAATTTTTAGTCGATGAAAGGTTCCTGTGTTGATTAAAGTCAAAATGTCTATCAGTATATAGTCGATTAGACTTTTTCTTTTATATTTATAAATCAGGTTATAGACTGGTTTGTTGTTTTGTATTTGAACCTCGTATGTTATTTGCCTTCTGTTAATCCATTCATTGATGAGCTCTCCATCATTTTTTTCAATTGTCGTCCGTATGTCTGACCGAAATAAAATAACTTCATCTAAAAAATCATTGGAATCTTCGATTGTTAGATGTTCATGAATATAATTCGAGACATCAGATATAGTTCCAAAATGATCTTTAGGTATTCTGTCTTTGTTAGGAATTTCCCAAGTGTTCAAAAAAGATAATACTTCGTTAATTTCTTTGTTCTTATCCATAATTGTAACCACCAATCAATTTTACAGGTTGCATTCCTATTCATTATAACATAACATAAATGTAACCATCTAAATAAAAAGAAGGTTACAACTAAAGGGGGTTACTATGAATCAAACAACGAAAGTTATCTTATTTTCAGCATTCTGTATGAATCTTGCAGGGTTTGCCGTTATATCTTTTTTTGCAGTTTATTTGTCAAATACACTTTATTTCTCAGTAGTAGAGACTGGAACAGTATTATCTTTAATCGCTTTAACCTCAAGTGGGTTACCTCTTTTAACTGGAGGACTCGGAGATAAGTACGGTTATAAAAAGTTAATGGGATTCGGATTGTTAATAAGGGGAACAGGCTTCATTATTTTAGCAATGTCAGAGTCCTTTTACTTCGTCTCTTGTGGAGCTGCTCTTATTGGGGTAGGATCTGCATGTTATGAACCTTCATCAAGAGCATATTTTTCATCAGTAAAGCAAGAGGAGTTAAAAAAGAGAGTGTTTACTTATTTAAACCTTTCACTAAATGCCGGAGCAATCATTGGACCTCTTATGGGAGGGGTGTTACTATTTGTTAATCCTAGCTACCCATTTGTTATTAGTGGCATTGTTTTTTACATATTATTTGTAGTCCAACTTCTGTTAGTAAAGCGTAGCGATTACACAATGAGTTTACGCCCTTCTATTCTTATAAGCGTAAAGCATATCGCCAAAAATAAAAAATACATCCTCTATTGTGTAGCAATGATATTTTTTTGGTTCATGTTTTCTCAGCTAACAGTATCGATACCGTTACATATGTACAATTTAACCAGTAGTGAGAGTTATGTTAGTTTAGTCATCACAGTCAATGCTATAACAGGACTGATGATAATGATAATGATCAAACAATTATTTCTTAAAATGAACATATACAGCCTGCTTACAGTAGGTGTGCTCACCATGTCATTTTCTTTGTTAATGATTAGTCTCAATTCATCGCCATATTGGTTATTAATATGTATAATCGTATTTACAATAGGTGAAACGTTTGTATTACCCTCATCAGATATTGCAATTTCAGAATTTACTTCTGGGCAGTTTCAAGGTTCATATTTTGGTTTTTTTGAAATATCCTTTGCTATTGGGGCAACTTTAGGAAATTTCACAGGTACCTATTTGATGAAAAATTTTTCTAATAGTATGTTTCCTTGGATTATTTTTTCTAGTGTAGGAGTCATTAACTTTGTGCTTCTTACTATTTTGAAAAGAACTTCTGCTACTAGCCCGGTAATGAATGAAGAAGTCGTATAAATGTATAGTGATGTTTAATTTTTACTTTATTTTATATATATCTAGCATCCTTTCTTAAGAAATATTTGTAAGGGTGGAAGTATCAATTAATTATGAAACAGAGATAGGCATAAAATTGACAATGATTATCAATATCAGTTATACTAATAACATATTAATGATAATAATTTTCAATTAAATACTTCTTGCTTTTTACTTAAGGGAGGATTAATAATGTCAACAGTGCTTATCATTTACGCGAGTATGTCTGGTAATACTGAATCGATAGCTGATTTAATAGAAGAAGGGATACAGGGCGAAGGTGTAACAGTTGAAAAGAAAGATGTCTTTGACGTAGATATAAATATTTTAGATAAATATCATTCAATCATATTCGGGTCATATACTTGGGGAGATGGGGAGCTTCCAGATGAATTTTTAGATTTTTATGATGAGTTAACGGAGATAGATTTATCAGGGAAGACGTTTGCAGTGTTTGGTTCAGGAGATAGGTCTTATAAAATATACTGCGGAGCAGTTGATATTTTTGAGTCAGCTATTTTACAACAAGGTGGAATACTTGTTCAAGAGAGCTTAAAGATAGAGGACGGTCCTCAAGACGAAGAAATAGAAAAATGTAAGCTGTTTGGAAGGGAGTTTGTTCGGAATATAAGAAGTTAGGTTTATAGAATTAACGAATTACCTTAGAACAGTGCATCTAAAAAATGATAATTGCTCATAATATATATTTTGTAATTAAAGAGCCTAAAAGTTTTACTAGGCTCTTTTTGTTCGTAGTTTAGTATTATATTAGGTTGTATATTTATTATTATGAAAAGCAAGGTTATACGATCTTTACTTTAGTACCTATTGGAATTCGATCAAATAACCATTCAATCTTTTCATTTTCCATTCGAATACAACCTTGTGTTACATATTCTCCAATTGATCCAGGGTTTATCGTCCCATGTATGCCATATGTTCTGCCTGTTGTACCTGGTACACTTAGACCTAGCCATCTACTGCCTAATGGGTTTGACGGATCTCCACCTGGAATATTTTTAGCGGTGTATGAGGGTTCAACAAATTTAGTAATGATTTCAAATATACCCGAAGGAGTTGATAGATTTTCACCCGTTGAAACTGTTGTTTTGAAAAACTCATCACCATTTTTATATGCGATAAGAAGATTATTGGATCTATTGATTTCTATTAAATAGTTAGTATTTACAGCCGGGTTATTTCCGATCATAGCTGTTTGATGCTGTTTGAAAATATTAGGTATGATTAATGTTTCACCAGTTTTTATTGATTCGATATTACCATTTACTTTACTTATTTGTTCAACATAATACGCTAGTTGATAATATGTATTCATAATACTATATAGCGTTTCTGCTTGTTGGACGGTATGTACTACGATCCCAGTACTAGTAGGTATTTCAATATTAATACCAGCTTTTACATCGGTTTCAGGGTTAAGTATAGCGTTATATTCCATTATGTAGTTTAATAGTTTAGATTTACTATAGAATTTTCTTGCTACTTGATATAATGTGTCACCATCTTGTACAGTATAAACAGCTAATTTGTCTGGATTTGGAACAACAATTTGCATTCCTTCTTTGACATCTAATTCAGGATGCGTAATATTATTATGTAATTGTAAAAATTCAGTGTTATTTTCATTATAAAATAATTTGGAAATTTGAAAAAGTGTTACTCCCTTTGAAATCTCATATTGGATGGAAATCTGTTTTTGGCTATTAATTGATGCCTCCGTAGAACTAAAAAGGGTTTCCGAAGATTGTTTACTCTCTATTTTAGTAGATTGTCCCTCTTCTGTATTTGTAGATTCAGACTCAGAAACAGGCTCTGCAACCTCTACAGTTTCTTGTACATCTTCAACAGAATCTTCACTGATACGATTTGAACTTGTGCTGGTTTTATCTTCGGTAGAGAAGTCTTCATTTTCTTGTAGCGTTTCATTAGTATGTGAATTTAAATCTTCTACCTCGTCATTATTATTAGTATCTATTACATAATCTAACTTCTTGCTTTCGAGTTGAGCTTCAGTACTTGCTTCTGTTGGATTATTTGCTCTAAATAAATAATTACCTGTAACTATTGTTATGAAAATAATAAATAGAATTGCATAAATCGTCATTTTACGTGTTAAAAATTTGTTTTCTACACTAGCGTTTGTTGGATCTTGCAAAATATCACCTCATATGTCGAAAATATACCTCCCTTATTTTACATTTGTATGATAATCTTTCCTATAGGATGATTCACTTATTTTTCTTTATTCCTTAGGTGAACGGATACTATTGACCTACCGATTTTGAGCCTATCTACTTATGAAAAAAAAATTATAAATGAAAATATGAGGAAATAATTTTTTATTTATCATTACTTATAAGTCCAAAAAAGCTACTTTGTTGTTCAAGAGGGAATAGAGGGAAATATAGCGGTTGAAAAAATGCAGAATGAGGTTGTTACGTCAACTATGAACATTTGAATCTGTTAAGAAGTTGGAATGTGCAAACACTATGAAAAGAAACATAGTATGTATGTAGAAAGTAATGATGTAGTTGATACAATTTTTTATTTAATGTAATGAGTCACAAATGCGAAAGAGGTGGTCCTATTTAGGCAACAATTCTACAGAATAGTGAAAAAGTATCATTAATGATAGATAAATTAACATTACAAAATGAATAAAATCTTATTCTAATGGTGATGACAGTTAAATAAAATAGAAAAAGATAAGTAAATATCATCTTCAATAATGCAGGAGCTATGAAACAATTCAGTAAGAAAATAAGATTTAATAATGATAAGAGTTTAATGCTGTTTTGGCTGTTTTCACATTGATTAATACTTTCCATTCCTAGTATTGCACGAATAAATTTTTCGTCGGCAGCTTTTCTATATCATACTCAGTAATAGCAAAAAGTTTACGAAGAAATCCATTTAAATAGGAGTAGTAATTAGCTAAACTGTTAAGTACACTTGACTAAATTATCCGAATATTGGTAAAATTAAGTATATTTAACGTTCTAGTAGATATTTTCTCAAATAATAAAAAGGGGTGGGGAATTTGCAATGAAAAGTCAAAATTTTAAAAACCATGTTCGTATGCATCCAATTTATCATTACATAGGAGCGCCACTTGTTACAGTGGTCTTTATTGCAACAGTTGTCAATTTAATTATGGCAATTTATAGTGGTGAAGGGATTTTAACAGCTTTATTGTGGTTAGCGATTACATTAGGCTTATTTATAACATTTTCTTTAGTAAGACTATATTCTACGAAGATGCAAGACCGTATCATACGTTCAGAAGAGAATTTACGTCATTATACGCTTACGAATACTATGCTAAACTCAAGGTTAACGATCCAACAAATCATTGCTTTGCGTTTTGCGAGTGATGATGAGTTCCCAGCTTTATGTGAACGTGCTATTAAAGAAAATCTACAACCTAAAGATATTAAAAAAGCAGTAAAGCATTGGCGTGGAGACTATTATCGTGTATAAATATAGATGATTTAAATGATCAAATAAATATGTTGATCATTGAGGTGATTAAGGACTATTATTAGTCCTTTTTTATAGTGTGAGTTTACTGGGTATTGAAGCAAAACACAGATGGATGGGTATTCATCGAAATGGCACTATTAACGACTTAATTTAACTTTCAATATAATGCCAAGGTGTTTACTTTGAAAATAAAACAACTATATAATATTTGGATAGTTATGAATGTACTATATTTAAGCGATACATATACAAGGCATACCACATATTAGTCCAGAAAACCGTGTGATATGCCTTGCCTTGTAGAAAGATCCTCGGTCCAACTGCATTTATTAAGTAAAAATAGTTAAAAGTGTTTGAAAAGATTCCTACTTGTCAATAAACATCTGTACCCAATAGAAACCATGTGAACCACCTTCAGCAAATCCAATACCAATTTCAGTATAGTTAGATGAAAGAATGTTTTTACGGTGACCGTCACTATTCATCCATCCTGTTACAACTGCTTCTGGTGTTGATTGCCCAGCTGCGATATTTTCTCCTGCACTAGTCCACTGTACACCGAATTGCTTCAGCATATCGAATGGACTTCCGTATGTCGGAGATGTATGTGAAAAATAGTTCTGATCACGCATATCTTCAGCTTTTATTTGAGCTACTTCGGTTACTTCAGTAGATAGTTCAAGTGGGTGTATGTTTTCTTTTGCTCGTTCTATGTTTACTAAATCTAGTACATCATAAATAAAAGAGTTTTCAACTTTGTTGGTATTTTTCTCCTGAGAATCTAGTGTTCGAATTACAAACACTGCCATTTGCGCTCGCGTTACGTACCCATTAGGTGAAAATTCAGTGGGAGATATGCCAGTCGTAATATTAGAAGCCACTAGCTTGGTAACATAAGTTGTTGCCCAATGATGATAGGGAAGATCATCGAACACTTTATTAGATTCGCCTTCAATCTTAAAGGCCTCTACTAATATTTTTGCCATTTGAGCACGAGTCAAGGGATTGTTAGGATTAAATGCATCATTTCTACCAAAAACTTCTTCATCTACTAGAGCAGCTATGTATGGGTAGGCCGAATTTGATGTGCTAACATCTACAAAATGTGGATTTGGCCGATTAACTAGATCAATATTTAGTGACCTCCCTATAATTACTGCAGCATGAGCTCTAGTAATATATTCGTTCGGATGAAATGAGCCATCTGGATAACCATTAATAACTCCCTGTGAAGCTAAACCTTCTATTTCTTCCTTAGCCCAATGATCAGAGGGAACATCAGAAAACATGATACTAGCATGCACGTGGTTAGTATTGAATCCAACTGTTAACAGAGTAATTGCTAGTAATATTTGAGCTATCTTTTGAAAACCTGTCATCTTCTCATCTCCTTTTCCATTCGTTATTTTTAAGGTGGTTTAATAGCTATACAGAAATTAGATCTGAAAAATCTATTAGTATAATTATCCTCAAAAGGTATTCTATCTCATTATTAACTTTATAAAAAGGCAAGAAAATAGAATTATCAATAAATGAGTAGTACGACATAGTTAACAAGTACTAGGGATTAGAACGAGAGAAGAAAGGCAAAAAGTAAAATCGTTTATGTAAGTTCTTTATAGTTTTTCGTATATTTTGTTGAAATAGTTTCTATACGGCATAAAAAAGAAAAGATTGAAATCGCTTTTTATTGAAGGAAAAAGGCTACGAATGTTTGTAAGATACTTGGTCCCTTTTATTCTTACAAAAAATTAAAAATTATCTATTGGTTAAAAACAATTGCAATTATTATTTTCTTCATAACTATTAGGGTGTAATACTGTTTATTAACAAATACTGAACATAGTTAAACAATTAAATGTATTGCTTCTATAACAAAAAATGAACCTGTTAATTTGGCATTTTACATCAAGGATATCATCTTTGCGGAATTTCACTATAAAATGTTATACAAATCAAATTGACCAAAATCCAGAAAATAAAAGCGGAGTGTATATTATGGGGCTGTATATTCATTAAAATTTAATAAAAACAATCCCCCATCTTAATGCTTAGAGAAGGGGGACAGATAAATAATTAATTTTTTCCTTGTAATAATTCCATTTTATGAACGACAAACTTATTTCGTTGAATAAATATTAAGCGTGTAAATAAACAAATTGCTCCAACCGTTAATCCTGATATTAAGCCAATCCAATAACCAAATGCACCAAATGATGTATAGTTAGCGAGTATATATCCTAGTGGAAGACCAATAATCCAATAAGACACAAATGCCAACATAAAGGTTACATTTACATCTTTATAGCCTCTGAGTGCTCCTTGAATAGGGCTCCCGATTGCATCTGATAATTGAAAAAAAATAGCAAAAAATAAAAACTGCTTAGTTAATGATAAGACCGTTGGATCAGTTGAATAGAGGCCTGCAACAGTATCTTTAAATATAAACAAACCTACAGCACACCCAATAGCTAATATGACTGCAATGCTAATTCCTAAGTAGCTATATTGTACAGCGTCTTTATATCGATTTGCGCCTACTTCAAATCCTACCGAGATAGTTAATGCCATTGAAATACTTAACGGTAGCATGTATAAAAATGATGAAAAATTTAGTGCAGCTTGATGAGCTGCAATGGTGTCTGTATTAAATTGACTCATTAGCAAAGTGACGGCAGCAAATATACTCGTCTCAAAAAAGATCGCAAATCCAATGGGTACACCGATTTTTATTTGCTCTTTCCAAGCTGTCAATGACAATCTTTCAAACTTAGAAAAGAGTTGAAATTTAGCAAAGGGTTGTACTTTTTTAATAATAAAAATTGTAATAATTAATAAACACCAATACGTAATAGCCGAGGCATAGCCAGCTCCTACTCCGCCTAATTTTGGAAAACCAAATTTCCCAAAAATCAGTAAATAGTTCAATAGAACATTGATAGGGAGTGAAATAAGCGTAATGATCATTGTTGTTCGAGTTTGCCCAAGACCATCAATAAAGAAACGTAAAACGTTGTAAAAAAATAAAGGAAGTAAACCGAACGACAATGCTTTTAAATAGTCAAAAGCAATATTACTTACATGGTTATCTAGATCCATAGCATTAATAATCGGTTCTAAAAAGAATAATCCGATAATGAATACTACTAAGGCGATGACTAATGATAAATATACTGCTTGAATGACAGAAAAAGAGACTTTTCTTGTCTCATCAGCACCTACATATTGTGAAACTATGGGTGTTAGTGCCATAAGAATTCCTGCTAATCCTGTAAATATTGGTACCCATAGGCTTGAACCTATTGCAACACCAGCCAAGTCATTTTTTCCGGCATGACCAGACATAATTGTGTCGAAAAAATTCATCGAAAACATGCCTAGCTGAGTAATTAGAATTGGAATTAAAATGGAGGTAAACTGTTTTAGCTTTTCAGATTTTGTGTTAGTTTCTTTCATTTGTAATCTCCTCAAATAGTGGGATGAACATTTATACGGATGTAAATAGATAAAGTGGAAAACCTAACATACATTTATGAGCAAATTGATTTTTACTTCGAGAACCATAAGCGGTTGTGATTTTTTGTTATGCATAGGACGAAAATGACAAAGTAATGAGAAAAATCATTATTTAGTTGGTTGTTCAAACACCTTTAATATAAACTATGATTATATCACAACTAACCCGTACCACAATACTATGATACGGGATAAACTGTTGTTATTGTTAATTTAGTTCAAGGCTATTTTAAGAGTTTCAAGGTTTTTCTCCATCAGGCTAAAATAATCTTCACCATTTGAAATGTCGTCATCAGTTAAGACAGACAAGTTATGAATTTGTAATGGAGTTGCATTAAGCTCGTTTTTAATAACATCTATCACTTTTGGTTTTACATTTTGTTCTAATAAAATATATTTTATTTGATGTTCGTTAGCAGTTTCAATAATTTCAGCTAATTGTTTTTGTGACGGCTCATTAGTTGAAGAAATTCCAGCAACAGCTATTTGTTTGATGCCATACCTTGATTCCCAATAACTATATGCAGCATGAGATACAAGTATTTCTCTGCGTTCTGCTTGTTCTATTGTTGTCTGGAACTGATTGTCGAGATTTGTTAACTCTTCTTTTAATAATAGAAAGTTGTTTTCGAAATCATCTTTTGCCTCAGGTTTTAAGGCAGTTAAGGCATCTGTTATTTCCGCAGCCAGTTCAATCGCTAATGTCGGGTCTAGCCAAACATGTGGATTAAGATCATCGTCATGTTGGTCATGATCGCTATCTTCATGCTCATTTTCTTCCGGCTTCTCTTCTTCGGAATGATTTTGCTCCTCACTCATCAATTTGTCAGCGGTTGCCACAAATTGAACATTCTCTTTTTCTAACGCATCCTTCATTTTATCTACATAATTTTCTAGTTGATTACTGCTATAAATAAACAGATTTGCATTGGCAATTTCGATCATTTTTTTGGGGGTAGGTTCAAATGTATGTGCGTCAGCTCCAGCAGGAATGACGGATACTACTTCAACATGTTCTTTTCCTATTTTTTTTGTGAAATCCTCCAATGGATAAAGAGTCGTATAAATCTGTAAGGTTTCCTCATTTGTTGGGCTTGTTGCTACTGTATTATTCTGGTTACTACAGCCAACCAATACAAGCATAATTATTATTGCTATTGCGTATACACGATTAAGTAATGACATATATAAGTTCTTCCTTTCTTTCAAACTACTTATGTATTATATCGTAATCGTTACGATTTGCAAATAGTAATGATTACGTTTTCTAAAAATATTTATTTGTGTAACAGCATAAGTATAGATCAAATTTTTCTTGTTATTCCATATTTTTATAATGTACCCAAAAAATTGTACGTTTTCATCATGTCCATTCGTACAAACAAAATACACTAATCTTTCATAGAAATATATAGATAAGAATGGGGAGGTGATATTATGTGTGGTTATGGTGGTGTAGCAGGTGCTGGCTACCCTGGGTACGGTTATGGCCCTGGAGTAGGAGGAGCATTTGGATCAGGGTTTGCATTGATCGTTGTATTATTTATTCTACTCATTATCGTACTAGTCGGTGTGTGTGCAATTGTGTAAATAAAAAACTTGTCATTTCAAATAGGGAGGTCCAAAAACCTCTCTATTTTAATTCAAAAGCTGTTTTAGCATTGATTGTTACTTTTCGTAATTAGAGCAAAACCCCTGAGTATAACTAACGTTCGGGGCATTTTTTCTTCGCTAAAGTCCATATGAGTCATTTTATAACCATCAGATACTCAAATGTAAGTGAAAAAAGTAACAAAGTTTACGAAAAGAACCTTATTAATCGTATGAATAAAAGTTCCCTAGGATGTTTCCTCTCATTAAAAGAATCAGCAGAATTCAGCAATATACCTATGGTGTTTTTGTTGGAACAACAAAGCTAACGAATAAAGCCTTAGTGGAAAGTAGTACGAAATGTTCATGTTCGAATTTCCAATTTAAAGATTACTATATGAAAGTGACTGAGATGTTAGAATTTATTTTTAAGGTACGATGGGTATACATAAACAGTTTATCCTTAAAATTTTATAACAATAACTTTTATCTTAAACATTCAATTTTTACTCCTGTATACGTATGTAACCTCCCTACTATCACAGGTGAGGTGTTTGTTTAAGTAGGGAGGCCGGATTTACAAGTGGATTAGTATATCTTATGCGAGCAAAATTGATCAGCTTGTGTAGTTGTCTTAGGTGAAATGCATATTTTAAGCCATGAATCAATTCTTCTCTTGAAAACTTTGGGAATTGATTTATTTAACAGCATATATATTAACGGTAAATGATTGACCTGATGTACTTAATGGGTCAGCAATATATAAAGAATCATTTTTTACTACTTCAGTGTAGGAACCATTTTTTAATGAGTTAAAAACGATAGGGTCAGTCCAAATGGCAACATCTTCTTTCACACTGAAGCTAATCGACTGTGCGTTAGCATTGCCAACTATCTCCCAATATAATTGTTTTGTACCAGCTGGTATATTAGTTGTGGTGAAATTGTTACTAGAACGGTGTTTTTGACCAGATTGTGGTCCACCTTCAGATGAAATAGTCCCAATCAGCGTTAAATCTTCTTTATTAGGCCCATCAAACGTGCTTCCTTCATTCATGCTTTTAATTATATCTACGATTTCTGTTTCGTGAAACCAATCCAACATGATGATGTTTAATGGTTTACTAGACCATTCATTTTGTACTAAGCTAGGAATTTCATTGTTGGCAAGCCTGACTAGATCATGTAACGAATTAACTCCTGTTGCAGAAAATGGATCAAAACCACCTAGAACTGCATCAACAATAACATCTTCATCGGCCGTTAACACACCTTGAAGTACAAAAAGCTTGTTTTGGCTTGCCGACTCTATACTTTCATTAAGCTTTTCTTTAAGGATCTCTACATCGGTTGTATTTGCCCAATCCGATTGCATACTAGATTTTCGATCCCACAACCAATTGTTAAATTCATCATCATAGAGAGCCCTTATATCTAATGTATTCGTATATCGTTGATGATCAGTACCATATAAGACAATGACACGTTTATTTTCGTTCCAAAGTTGTTCTAAAGGTACATGGACCCCATATGATGAAGGAATTAATAATTCTCCGAACGTATTTATGAGTAGGTTATTTAAGTAATCGTAGCTTTTTTGAGTCATTTCGTAAAAGTGCTGGAAGTCTAAGATTATGATTTCCTTTTCATTATTTTCTATGAATCTTTTTGATGCAGCAAGTATTTCATCTACAGACTCACCGTATAAGCCATGAAGAGTGCGTAAGTTAGTTTCTTGTATTTGATAGTCATCAAATACCGGTTGCCATACATTAGGTGCAACACGTAAATCAAAATAACGAATCCCTTCATTTAATTGTTGCTCAATAGTAAGCCCTTGTGTTTGTGACCAGTCAGCAACGATAGACTTTCCTGCTTGTGCAGCTCCGTTTTGTAACAAGTTCTTAAGATCCCAAAAATCTGGACCCGGATCTCTTGGATCATTCGCATCATCCATAGTGGCTGTCCCAGAATCATGCGTTCCTGGTAAAATAACCTCACGTAATGTTCTTTCCCCAAACTCAGGGTTTGCCATACTAACTTGCTCCATCCAATTTGAATTGTCGTTTGCTGCACTTGCAATATTGCTAGTTTTTATAATGGGGATAACTAAAAGTACAACAATCATTGTAAGTAATAATGATTTCATGTTTTTTTTCAATATAAAAACCTCCTTTAGTTTTATAATTAATATATTATATAATTATGAATTTTCTATAAACTATGAATAACATTGCTAATAGCTGAAAAACTAGCAAAAATCATCTTTTTTCGCTAAAATTCTTTAATTATTAAATAAAATGATAAATATATTTATAAAACTTTTTAATATATTGTAATAACTGGTGACTAGATGTATACAATTGATGTATGTGATTAGAGGAAAATTGCCAATACTTATCGAAAAACGTAACAATAGGTTTTGGTATTAATAGAGTTAGAAGGTGAATGAATGTTAAGAGTAACAGATATTATGACAAAAGTAGAAGAGTTTCTTTATGAGCATAGTTCAATTTCTGAAGCAATTGATATAATGAGAAGGCTCAAATGGAATACGATTCCTGTATGTGATAATAATCAGAAATTAGTTGGTGTTTTTACGAGGAGCATTCTATATAAACAATTATTAAATCATACTAATCTTTCTAGCTCAATAGGAGATTTTATTCGCAAAGAAGTATATGTGCTGCCGACTAATACACCGTACGAAAAATTACATCCACTTACTTTAGAAAGCAAAGTAGGTACTGCAGTCGTAATAGATGAGAGTAGTAAAGTAGTTGGTCTCGTAACAAAAACAGATTTAGTAGTGACTTTTTTACAATCGTCACAATATTTAACGAATCAATTAGAAAAGATATTAGAAACATCTCAATTAGGTGCATGCATGACTGATGAGAACGGATATATTTCATATGTAAATGAACAGCTCTGTACCATTTTTGATCTTAATGAACAAGATGTACTTCATGAAGACGTCACAAATTACCTCCCAAAACATTATTTAAATGACTTGGAAAAAAAGCTACCGAAAAGAATGACATTCAATCATCACCACACGATTGTGAGAGTTTCGACATACAACTTAGTTAATGGAAAAAAGGGATACATCGCTTTATTTCAAAATGTAACTGAACTTGAACAAATAGCTCAAGAATTAGAGACTGTAAAAAAACTTAAAAGATTAGTAGAAACAGCGATTGATAATGCCTATGATGGAATATTGATGATAAATGAGGAAGCAAAAATTGTTTTTTTCAATTCGATGTTATGTGATTTATTTGAGTTGGACTCACATCATATAAAAAATCAACATGTTGATCAAATTCTTCCTCATTTCAATTTGCAAGAGGTTATGAAGACAGGTGTTGCTACTGTAAGTAAGGTTATGAAGATCAAAGGTATTAAATACATGCTTCATCGTATTCCTGTTTATCAAGACAACATGATTATTGGGGCAATTGGTAAAATCAGCTTTCGTCAACTAAAGGAAGTCCAAGAACAATTCAGGAAAATCGACCAGGAAAATAAAACAGTTAGCATAAGTAATCATGTAACTGAAACATCTAGGTATTCATTTGATCACATCATTACAAGAAGTGCTAATATGGAAAAGTTAATTAGAAGTGTTAGGAAAGCTGCTAAGGGGAAATCTACTATTTTAGTTCGAGGAGAAAGTGGGACAGGAAAGGAACTTTTTGCTCATGCTATTCATAGTGTCAGTATGACTAGTAATGGTCCTTTTGTTACAGTGAATTGTGCTGCGATACCTGAGCATTTGCTGGAATCTGAGTTTTTTGGTTATGAAGCTGGGGCTTTTACTGGCGCTAAACAAAAGGGGAAATACGGAAAATTCGATCATGCAAATGAGGGTACGCTGTTTTTGGATGAAGTCGGTGATATGTCTTTGCAGCTTCAAGCAAAACTATTAAGGGTATTACAAGAGAAAGAGTTTTATAGAGTTGGAGGAAATGAGAGGGTTCAAGTAAATGTTAGAATTATTGCAGCGACAAACCGGCCCTTAGAAAACATGGTAGAAAGTGGAAAATTTAGAGAAGATTTATATTATCGACTTAATGTCATTTCATTTGAAGTACCTCCCTTAAGGAAGCGGCAGGGAGATATATTAATTTTAAGTGATGCTTTTATAGATGATCTCAATCAAATAAATGGCACGAGTATAACGGGGATCGATGATGATGCCAAAAAGGTTATGTTGTCATACGATTGGCCTGGAAATATACGTGAACTTCGCAATGTAATAGAAAGAGGTATGGTTTTTGCAGAGCATGGGAAAATTGAAGCTCATGATTTACCTGATTATTTACTAAATAAAGTAAAGATACATTCTACAAAAATGGAAAATTCCATGAACAAACAAGCATTATTGGATGAAGCAGAAATGAGAGTTATTAAAGAAATGATGGAAAAAGTAGAAGGTAATAAAACAAAAGCTGCAAAAATGCTAGGTATAAGTCGCTCTCTACTATATAAAAAACTTGAAAAATATCAGCTTATGTAAAAAGTGTTTCCTTAATATTGGTTATGTTTGTCTTAATTTAAGACAGTCAATCTAAACAATTGTATTAATAATATACATAAGCATTGTAAATACCTAGCTGTAATAATCAGTGTTGTTTGAATTTGCAAATGAGTATTCATGTGTATACGTATAAAGTTACTAAATAACTATATAACTATTAACTATTTGGCACAGAACTTGCTTCTTAAATTACGAAAGAGTATTTGTTTCATGAGAGTGCAGAAGGAGGGAGTTAAAAAACTTAATAAGCTGTGCTATTTTTAAAAAAAGTAATCAGAGGAACCCACATGTTATGTAATTAGCTTATTGTGAACTTTGACTAACGCTGTTTTCGCATTGGTGGTTCATATTGTACTAAGAACTAGATACTACCTTTTCTCATTTATAATGAGGTCAATTACCATAAAATTATTAATAGCCTTTCTAAATTAGTCTCAATATCAACATAGGTTACGAGTAGAGCCGTAATTAATGAACAATTTCTGTAATTGTATGTTATATGTGGAAAGGAATGAATTTTTAGCGCTGTGTCTGACCACTCACATTGAAAGATTGTAATACTAAAAGACTTAAAGTTCGTTTAATAGTTGTTCTCAGAGATATTGTACACGATATTGGTCACGTAAAATAATATAGGGGGATCAATTTGAATATTGGAAGTTGTCTCGCGATCAATGCAAGAAGGCATCCAGAAAAATGGGCTGTGATATTTGAGGACAGAGAGTATACGTACAAACAGTTAAACCAAGTTGTAAATCAACTTGCGCACGGTCTTCTAAAAGTAGGAGTAACAAAGGGTGAAAAAGTCGCTCTATTACTTAAGAATTCAGATTATTTCGTAATTAGCTATTTTGCTGCTGCGAAAATAGGTGCTGTAGTCGTTCCGCTTAATTTTCGTCTCATGGCACGTGAATTAAATTATATTTTGCACCAATCAGATAGTGTTGTTGTGATATATGATCAAGAGTTTGATGACATTATTTATGAAGCAAAACAAGATGTTCATTCAATAAGGCAAGTAATAGCAGTAACTCGTCCAAACAGACCTGAACATCTTTCAATCAAGGAAGTAGTATCTGAAAACATTTCGGAACCAGAGGTAGAAGTTATAGAAGAGGATGATTTGCATATTTTATATACGTCTGGAACGACAGGCTACCCAAAAGGTGCTTTATTTGATCATAAACGAGTATTAAACCTCGTCATTGCATCAATCGGGACAACTGGTTTAGCTTCATTTGAAAAACTATTACATGTTGCACCTCTTTTTCATAGTGCTCAATTAGGTTTATTTCTCATTCCTGGTATTAGTGTGGGTGCATCACATGTCATTCATAAAGAATTTAATCCTGTCGAAGTACTGAGAGCAATTGAAAAATATGAAATTACGCAATATTTTGGAGTACCAACGATGTATAACTTTTTATTGCACGTACCAAATGCAAAGGAATACAATTTGAGTTCTATTAAAAAGTGCTCATACGGTGCAGCACCAATGGCACCAGAACTCGTGAAAAAAAGTATGGAATTATTTCAAACTGATCAATTTTATAATTTATGTGGATTGTCTGAAGGTGGACCGGCTGGAATTTTTCTAACACCGGAAGATCATAAAGAGAATTTGGGTGCTTCAGGGAAGGATCCAACATTGTTAACTGAAGCAAGGGTTGTCAACGAACAAGGTAAGGACGTAGTACCTGGTGAAGTAGGTGAATTTATTCTTCGCGGTGAAACGATTATGAAAGAATATTACCGAAAGGAAAAGGAAACTCAAGATGCATTACGTGAAGGCTGGTTATTTACCGGGGATTTAGCAGTGAAGGATGAACATGGTTTTATTAAACTAGTAGACCGTAAGAAAGATATGATTATATCAGGCGGTGAAAATGTCTATTCAATTGAAGTAGAAAATTGTTTATACCAACATCCTGCTGTTATGGAAGCTGCAATTATTGGTATTCCTGATACGACTTGGGGAGAAATTGTAACCGCTGTCGTCGTTTTACACCAACAAAAAGCTGATGAAGAAGAACTAATAAATTTTCTTCGGCAACATCTAGCTGGGTATAAAGTACCGAGAAAGGTACTATTTGTCGATCAACTCCCTCGAAATGCTTCAGGGAAAATAATGAAATATAAACTTCGGGAACAATTTAATAAAGTGAAATAATGTGAAAGAGCGGTGAATTCATATGTCTCTTTTATCTTCGCTAAATATTCTTGATTTTTCTGGGCTGCTACCAGGACCATATGCGACGATGTTTTTAGCAGATTTAGGTGCAAATATTTTAAGAGTTGAATCTCCATCAAGGCCAGATTTGTTACGCATGACACCACCTATCGATGGCGAAGATTCAGTAGCACATCAATACTTGAATCGTTCAAAGCGTGCTATTGCTCTAGACTTAAAGAGAGAAGAATCAATAGATATAGTAAAAAAGTTAATTCATAAATACGACATAGTGTTAGAACAATTTCGACCAGGTGTCATGGATAGATTGGGCCTTGGTTATAATGAGCTAAAACAAATTAACCCTGAGTTAATATATTGCTCATTAACAGGGTACGGGCAAACAGGGCCGTATCGTAATAGAGCAGGACACGATAATAACTATTTGTCCATATCAGGAGTTACTAGCTATTCAGCTAGAAAGGGGTCCGTTCCAACCCCTTATGGGATTCAAATAGCAGACGTAGCAGGAGGATCCCATCATACTGTTATTGCTATATTAGCTGCAGCATATCACCGACAATTAACAGGTCAAGGGCAGTCAATTGATGTAAGCATGACAGATGCAGCATTTGCTTTGAATGGGATTTCTGGTGCTGGGTACCTAGCAAGTGAAGTAGAGCCAGAAGCAGAAGCATTAATGCTAAATGGTGGAACTTTCTACGATTACTACGAGACTAAAGATGGACGTTACTTTTCTGTTGGAAGCCTTGAACCGAACTTTAGAAAGCAACTTTGCGAAGCTGTCGGAGCTGAGGAATTGTTATCTCTTAGTTTAAGCATGAGTAAAGAGGATATGGAATTGTTTAAAGACAAATTAAAGTATATATTTCGATTGAAAACCTACGAAGAGTGGATATCAATATTTAATAAATTCGATGCTTGTATAGAGCCTGTTCTTCATTTTTCTGAAGCCGTTCATCATCCACAAATAAAAGCGCGTAATATGATAGCTGACGTACCGAAGGATGAAGGAGGAAGTCAAAAGCAACTTGCTTGTCCTATTAAGTTTTCTTCATTTCAACCATCATACAGTCATGTAGGTAGCGAGTTAGGTTATCATACTGATGAAGTATTGGAAGAATTAGGATTGAAGAAAGGTCAAATAAGCTCTTATAAGAAAGATGGAATTATCGGGTGAAGTAAACATTAACAGGAATTCATGGGAGGTTATGGTAATATGAGCAAAGCAAGAATAATTGGAGCTGATATGGTGAAGTTCGCTAAACCAGGTAAAAATGATCCGTATGAGGATATGGCTGCAAAAGCGATTAGTGGGGCATTAAAGGATGCTGGAATAGGCATTGACGAAGTACAACAAGCTTTTGCAAGTTATGTTTATGGCGAAAGCACTTCTGGTCAAGCTGCAATCTATAAAGTAGGAATGACTGGTATTCCAGTCGTAAATGTAAATAACAATTGTTCAAGTGGATCAACAGCGCTTTTTTTAGCACGTCAAGCTGTTGAGTCAGGGTCAGCTGAGTGTGTTCTTGCATTCGGTTTTGAAGAAATGAAACCTGGTGCATTGCAATCTGTATGGAATGACCGTACATCACCCCTTGATCTGTTTCAAGATAAATTAGATGAATTAACTCCACAAACTAAAGGGTTCCCGTTAACTTTGCGCATTTTTGGTGAGGCTGGAAACGAATACTTACGTAGATACGGTGCTAACCCAGATGTTTTTGCTAAGGTCGCTGTAAAGACAAGAAGTCATGCTGTAAATAATCCTTATTCCATTTTTGATACAAAACTAACAGTTGATGAAGTATTAAACTCCCCAGTCGTTTATCCAGAGCATTTAACAAGATTATGTGTTTGTCCACCATCTTGTGGTGCAGCCGCTGTCATTGTTTGTACTGAGAATTTTGCGAGGAAAAAAGGAATTGGTAATGCTGTTGAAATCGTGTCACAAACGATGGCAACAGATACAATTTCAACCTTTCAAGACCCAATCAATCTAGTTGGAGCAGACATGACAAAGCGTGCGGCAAAACAATTATATGAACAAGCTGGAATTGGACCAGAGGAAGTCCATGTAGTTGAATTGCATGATTGTTTTACACCTAATGAAATACTTACTTACGAAGGTCTGGGGCTTTGTCAAGAAGGTGAAGCAGAAAAGTTCATTAACGATGAGGATAACACATATGGTGGGAAATATGTTATTAATCCTTCTGGAGGATTAATGTCAAAGGGGCATCCACTTGGTGCAACAGGTCTTGCGCAATGTACAGAGCTCGTATGGCAACTAAGGGGTCAAGCAGACAAAAGACAAGTTGAAGGTGCTAATATTGCTTTACAGCATAATCTTGGATTAGGTGGTGCTGTTGTAGTAACGATGTATAAAGCTTCGTAAAAGTATATCTTTGTACATTCCAGTTTAATAAAATGTCACGATCTTATAGTTACTAATATTACTAGTTTACTAGTAAATGATAAAGGAGTGATGAGTTTTGCTAAAAGACATATCTACAAAAGTTGGAATGAAGTTTGAACCATACACATTTTCTGTCGAACAAGGTAAAGTGAAAGAATTTGTTTTAGCAATTGGGGATAATAATCCGATTTATTATTCAACTGAAGAAGCAAGAAAGCAGGGCTATGTTAAAATACCAGTTCCTCCAACATTTTCAACAGTTATTGATATGTGGGGTGGTGCTGACTTTGATTCATTAGTAAACGCACTTGATTTAGACGCTTTGAAAGTGTTACACGGTGAACAATCATATGAATATGTCGGCATGATTTATGTTGGGGATGTAGTAACAGCAGTAAGTCAAGTTGTTCATGCTACGACAAAGAGAAATATGAATTTTATTACGATAGAAACAACATATTCTAACGCTGATAAAGAAAAAGTATTAATTGGAAAATCGGTTATTATAGAGCGGCATTAATATCCCATTCTTTACTCTGATCGACTTGAGTGGATTAATGTAAGCTCACTGTTGGTCTAGTATCTAAAATGACTATAGAGGGAGAGGATTGAATTTATGAGTGACCTTCAAGTGATAGAGAAAGACAATATTTCTCACACACAAATCGTGAAATATGCTGGAGCATCTGGTGACTTTAATCCAATTCATACAGTTGTACCAATTGCAAAAAGTGTAGGTTTACCAGATGTTATAGCACACGGTATGCTCGTTATGGGAATGGCTGGTGATGCACTTACACAGTGGTTTCCAAGAAAAGATTTACGGAATTTTAAAGTGAGATTTTCCAAAATGACTTTCCCAGGAGAGAAGCTGTCAATTTCCGGAAAGATTGTAGAAGAAAAAAACGAAGATGGAGAAACCATAATGTGCGGAAAAATATTGGTACAAAATGAAAATGAGGAATTGAAGCTTAAAGGTGACTTTGAAGTTATGAAAAATTAGCCACAGTAAAGATATTTAAAAAAACTGAGGAAATTTAATGTTGAATAACTGTGTTAGTCTTGTTTGCCACTTTCTAGTACATTAAAAAAATTGTGGTACTCGGAGTTATCCATCCATATTTTTTACGTCTTTTTTCCTCATTTTGAACACGACCATAAAGTAATGACTCTTTTCGTAGACTTTGCTGCTATTGAGACTAGTTTGAGACAGTGACAGAAAGTTGATGCAATTGACTTTATGAAAAATGAGAAATGATGTCACGATAATTTTTTAGTGCAAAATCAAAAATCTAAACGGAAACTGCCTAAACGAAAATAGAGACAAGGAAGGGAGATAAGGTAATGAAAATGTTAGAAAATCAAGTTGCAATTGTTACAGGATCTGGACGAGGAGTTGGAAGGCAAGTAGCTGAATTGCTGGCTGAACATGGGGCACATGTTGTTGTGTCAGATAAAGATCAAGAACCTGCCGAAGAAGTCGTTAGTGCAATTAAAGAAAAAGGTGGAGATGCTATTTCAGTTAATGGAGATGTCACTTCTTCAGAGTTTCCAAAACAGATTATGGATGAAACGATTCAAGCTTATGGCAAGCTGGATATTTTGGTGAACAATGCTGGCTACACATGGGATGGGATGATCCATAAAATGACAGATGAGCAATTTCAAGCCATGGTCGATATTCATTTATTTGCTCCATTTCGACTTATCCGTGAAGCAACACCATATTTAAGAAATGCTCATAAAGATGACGTGGCAAAAGGTGTTGATCATTATCGGAAGATAGTAAATGTCACATCAGTAGCTGGAGTGATGGGCAATGTGGGGCAAGCGAATTATTCATCTGCCAAAGCTGGCTTAATCGGCTTAACGAAAACAGTTGCTCGAGAATGGGCACCTTATCATGTGAATTGTAATGCAGTCGCATTTGGTATGGTTGAAACGAGGCTAACACAACCAAAAGAAAAGGGTGAATCTATTAATGGTGTTGCAATTGGCATTCCAGAAAATATGAGGCAGATGATTCAAATGTCTATTCCTCAACAAAGAGCAGGAACAGCTTTAGAAGCTGCACAAAGTATCTTCTATCTAGCATCGCCATTATCTAATTATGTAAATGGTCAGGTGTTAAATGTGAACGGTGGCTTTTATTCTTAACAATATTCTCAATTATAAATTTTTTTAGATAAAATAATATATGTATATAAGACTAAAAAGCTAGTTATCTCTTAATTGAGTAACTAGCTTTTCTGTATTCAACTAAAGCGTTTTGGCTTCACAGTATACTCTTGAGTCATACGCCATTTTTTTACTATTATAAAATTAAGAAAATTAATTATTTTATGAAAAATAGGAGGTTTATGTGAATGAAAGAACAATTGTTAGAAACTGTTGAGAAGCAAGAGGAATTTTTTCCAGTAAGAGATGTAGACTATATTGAGTTTTATGTTGGGAATGCGAAGCAGGCATGTCACTATTTTTGTAGAACATTTGGCTTTAAACCAATAGCTTATTCTGGTTTAGAAACAGGGAATAGAGAAACGATCTCGTACGTTATTCAACAGAATAATATTCGATATATTTTAACAGGTACATTAGAATCGGAAAGTCGAGTATCTTCTTTTGTTAAAAAACATGGCGATGGTGTACGGGATGTAGCATTAGTTGTAGACGATGTAGATAAAGCATACAGTGAAGCAGTAAGCCGTGGAGCCATTGAACTTTTACCGCCAACTATATTATCGGATGAAAACGGATCAGTTAAAAAGGCGGTCATCGGTACATACGGTGACACAATTCATAGTTTAATCGAACGTACAAATTATAACGGAACTTTTTTACCAGGTTTCGAAAAAATTAATATGAATATACCATATGATGATGCTGGTTTAATTGCAGTTGATCATGTTGTAGGAAACGTTGAAGAGATGGAGCAATGGGTTACTTATTACGAAGAAGTAATGGGCTTTAAGCAATTAATTCATTTTGATGATGATGATATAAGCACAGAATACTCCGCGCTAATGTCAAAAGTGATGACCAATGGTGGTAGAATTAAATTCCCGATAAATGAGCCTGCAGAAGGGAAGCGTAAATCTCAAATTCAAGAATATCTAGAGTTTAATAACGGAGCGGGTGTGCAGCATATCGCTTTATTAACGGAAGATATTATAAAAACTGTTTCATCGTTAAAAGCAAATGGAATTGAGTTTCTTGAGACACCAGATTCGTATTATGAAATGTTATCTGAACGTGTTGGGGAAATTGATGAAGAAATTGAGAAGCTGAAACAGTTAAAAATCTTAGTAGATCGTGATGATGAAGGTTATTTATTACAAATCTTCACAAAACCAATAGTCGATCGTCCAACATTATTTATTGAAATTATTCAAAGAAAAGGTGCCAAGGGCTTTGGTGAAGGCAATTTCAAGGCGTTGTTTGAGTCAATTGAACGCGAACAAGCAAGACGCGGGAATTTGTAACGAACAATTTTCACAATGATGCATTGTTATTTTTTGTACCAGGAAATTACCGTATATTCAGCTAGTAAACGTGATCACTTTACTTTATAAAAACGGTGAAATCCCATAAGTCTTATCTAACATATGTATTTAATCTAGAAAAACATAAAATTTCGAGTCTTATTATACTAATAGTAATTTGAGGAGTTGAGTGCATTTGCAGATCGAGCCAAGCGATATTTCATGGCAGGACGCTTATAAGTTGTTAGTTGGGTCTGTTTTGCCACGTCCAATTGCATTTGTTTCTACAGTTGATGAAGAGGGACGGGCAAATCTTGCCCCCTTCAGTTTTTTTACATGTATTAGTGCTAATCCTATGCTTATATGTTTTGCTCCTATGGTTAGAGGAAGTGACTGTGGGAAAAAGGACACCTTGAGGAATATTGAAAAGACTAAGGAGTTTATCATTAATATTGTAAGCGAGGACATTATTTCACAAGTTAATGAATGTGCAACAGAGTATTCATCTGGGGTTGATGAGTTTACAATAGCTGGTCTTGGCAAAGAAGCTGGTCAAAAAGTACAAATACCAAGAGTTCAAGAGTGTAAAATACATTTGGAATGTAAATTGCATGAATTACATCATTACGGTTCTCACCCTGGGTCAGGCAGCTTAGTTGTTGGAAAAGTTGTATTAGTTTCTGTTGCAGACAATTTGTACGAGGATGGAAAAATTAATACTAGTAAGTTAAATCCAGTCGGTAGATTAGCAGGGCATGCGTACACTCGTGCAAATAGCGACACATTTATTTTAACAAGAAACAATATAAGTAAAGAGAAATAGTCTTGATTAATAGTGGAAATTCGTTATTAACAGTAATAATAAAAAGCTAATATAACTTAATGACTAAGGAGGGACAAAAGTGAAATATGTCACCTTCAAGACGGAAGCAGGTATTGAGAGAGCCGGATGGGTACATGAAGAAAAAATAGTCGACATGCATGCTGTTAGTGGTGGCAAGCTTCCACATAACTTATTACATTTTATTGAAAACTATGATTCATATATCAATCTACAGAATAATGTACATCTGTTTAATGATGCTATTTACGCACTAGAAGAAGTTAATATTTGTGCTCCACTACCTAAGCCACCAAGTGTTCGAGATTTTTATGCCTTCGAAGATCACGTGAAGACAGCAAGAAGTAGGAGGGGGCTTCAAGTTATTCCTGAATGGTATGAGATGCCAGTTTTTTACTTTTCAAACCATCAAGCGATCACTGGACCTGATGAGCTTATTAAAAAACCAAAGAATTGTAATCGTCTTGATTATGAACTTGAAATTGCATGTGTTATCGGTAAGCAAGGAACGAATATCTCGCGAATAGAAGCGGAAGATTATATTTTCGGGTACACAATAATGAATGATTGGAGTGCTCGGGATATACAAGCGAAAGAAATGAAGGTAGGTTTAGGTCCTGCAAAAGGAAAGGACTTTGCTACATCAATGGGCCCTTATATTGTTACGAAAGATGAACTTGAAAAATATAAAATAGGAGATCTTTATGATTTACAGATGGTGGCTAAGGTTAATGGCAGCACGACATCTGTTGGCAATTTTAATACTATTTATTATTCATTCGCACAAATGATAGAAAGAGCATCGAAGGATGTAACACTATATCCTGGTGATATTATAGGCTCAGGCACGGTAGGAACTGGTTGTATTTTAGAGCTTGGACCTGAAAAACAACGATGGTTGGAGCCTGGTGATTTAGTTGAACTAGAGATCACTGGCTTAGGGATCTTAAAAAATACAATTGTAGAGTAAAGGGGGATATTTGTGTACTACAGGCAAATGGGCTCAATTCCAAATAAACGGCATATACAATTTAAAAAAGAAGATGGTACATTATATCGTGAACAAGTAATGGGCACCAAAGGGTTTTCTGGAACACAATCAATATTATATCATCACAACATGCCAACGAAAGTTTTAGAAACGAAACATTTTTCAAATCCTGAAATAAAATTTGAAGAAAATTCGTCATTAATGCATCGGCATTTAAGAACTGAAAAATGTAATGCGACAAGTGATGCTTTATTCGGTCGCGAATATTTGTTAGGTAATGAAGACTTGCTTATCGGAGTCGTAAAGCCAAAAATAGCAATGAAGCATTATTACCGTAATGGAGATGGTGATGAACTGTTTTACATTCATTATGGTTCAGGGAAAATTGAAACAATATTCGGTAGTATTTATTATGAAGAAGGAGATTATATAGTTATTCCAATTGGTACCATTTATCGGATTGTACCAAATACAGAAGTGATGCAAACATTTCTCTTCGTTGAAACGAATAGTCAAATTACATCTCCACGTAGATATCGTAACGAATACGGACAACTTCTTGAACATAGTCCATTTTGTGAACGGGATATACATGGACCAGCTCAATTAGAAACGTATGATCAAACAGGTGCTTTTTCAGTATTAACTAAAGCTAGAGGAAGTATGACTGAGCATATTTTCCAACATCATCCGCTAGATGTTATTGGTTGGGACGGGTATTTATATCCGTGGAAGTTTAGTATACATGATTTTGAACCAATTACGGGTCGTATCCATCAACCGCCACCAGTCCATCAAACGTTTGAAGGACATAACTTTGTCATCTGTTCTTTTGTGCCAAGATTATATGATTATCATCCAGAAGCGATTCCTGCACCATACTATCATAGCAATGTTAACAGCGATGAAGTAATATATTATGTTGATGGAAATTTTATGAGTAGAAAAGGGATTGAAGAAGGTTCAATTACGCTTCATCCAAGTGGTATTCCTCACGGTCCACACCCTGGAAAAACAGAAGCAAGTATAGGTAAAAAGGAAACAGCGGAGCTCGCAGTTATGATTGATACATTTAAACCACTAAAGGTTGTCAGCAATGCGCTAGATATTGAAGATCGTGCATATATGTCTAGTTGGAATAAATGATATTTGTGAACTATTCATCCAGCCCACTAAAAATAGGGAGAAATTAGCCTGAATTCATGATGTTTGCATAAGTATATTGCTTATGCTTTTTTGCATATAGTCAGTTTGTATTATTGAGATATATGTTAATTAGGCTGAACTAGTGTTTTGCCCTTTCATTTGTAGATGGACTTGTTTATTTACATCAATTCTTTGGTGTAAGTTAGTGAATATTTTTACTAATAACGGAAATGGCATCGGGTGGCTCTATTCGTAAACGTTATTACGATAGTTTACGAATAAAATGGTGAGAAGATGTGACTCTATTCAAGTAGAAAAAATATCGCTATATATACATATTAAGCATCATCCTGTGTTGAAACAATTTAAGTTAGTTGTTCCTCTGACGATTCAAATCTTTGTGTAAAATGTTAACACAAATATTGTGTCATACAATAAGAAAAAATAATATATGTGTACGATGAGTGTACATGCTCTTCTTCAAATTAATAAGGCTTTTTTCGTTAATGCTGTTGGTTAGAACAAATCCGGAAAAAGTTACTTTTGAAGAGAAGGGGGATAACTGTTATGAACAATATGCGTTGGATGTCAACGATGTTTAACGTAGGTAAAAGGTCTGGACGACTGGTGAATCGCTTTAGAAAGCGAAGAAGGAATAATTGGGTTGCAATGAGTGCATCGGTAGTAGCATTATCCGTTCCTGCTTTACTCGGAATGGTAAGGATGAGAAATAACAAGACGATGACACAGCTAGGTGATGAGATGAAACGCATGGCTGAAAGAATGACTAATAATGCAAATGTTAAGTCACCATTGCCAAATTTCGAATTTGCAGAGGAGCTTGCACCTAACAACCCTAATAACAAAGTAAACAACAAACAACATCAAAATACTACACAGCCGGCAAAAACGAAATGACTAAAGTATTGACCACCTTGAATAAGGTGGTCAATGATCATCGTCTTCCTGCTATGCCATAGAAAAATAAATTAGTAAGATCTTCGATAAATTGCTCTTCACTTGAATATGAAATTGACAACTGGAGCATTTCCTCACTCTTTTCACTAAACATGTTCAAATAAAAAATTACTAAAGATGGTGCAATATCATTATCAATTTCACCGTTTCTTTTCGCCTTTTCAATCATTTCTATGAAAAGGGGAAATACTTTAGTTGAATAAATTTCTTTTACAAACTTATTCATTTCAGGGTCTTGCAGCAATAATTCATTTAATTTTTTTGCAGAGAATTTTTGTATGGTCCCTCTTTTTTGAAATAGAATGAAACTTATTGTTTCCTTAAATGACTTCGATCCTTCTGAAATTAGTTTTTCGTATTCCTCTAGATGTTGAAAGTAGAACGATTTTAGCGCCTCTCTGATTAGCTCCTCTTTACTGCCAAAATGATTATAAATTGAGACTTGTGATACGTCGGCTTTATTAGCTATATCAGTAATCCGAATAGCTCTTGGCTCCATACTACTCAATAATTCCAAAGTGGCATTCTTAATACTGTCTTTGATTCGTTGTGCTCGTTTTTCAAACCCATTCATTAAACTATCACCTTTTTATCTCACGTAATATTATGAAATATTTCAATTAATATATTTCATTATACCATTGACTTTAACATTTTAAAAATTTAAAATTAATGTAATGAAATATATCATATATTTCATAAATTTTAAGGAGGAGTGCAAAGTGATTCAAGTCAACGGCCTGACTCAACAATTTTCCAATGACAAAGGGATATTTGATGTATCATTTGAAGTCCATAAAGGAGAGGTTTTCGGTTTCTTAGGCCCGAATGGTGCTGGTAAATCTACTACTATACGGCATTTAATGGGGTTTATGAAACCACAACGAGGCTTTTCCTCAATAAATGGCGTAAATTGCTGGGAAGATCAAGGCAAGGCACGTAGCTACGTAGGTTATTTACCTGGAGAAATTTCATTTTTAGAAGGTATGAGTGGGATGGAATTTATTAATATGATGGCGGGCATGCAAGAAATTAAAGACTTTAGAAAGCGTGATGAGTTAATTGAGCGACTACAATTTGATCCTAAAACACCTATTAGAAAAATGTCAAAAGGAATGAAACAAAAGATAGGTATTGTTGTCACATTTATGCATGATCCAGAAATCTTAATTCTAGATGAACCGACATCAGGTTTAGACCCTTTAATGCAAAAAATATTTATTGATATTGTGCTAGAAGAAAAGGCAAAGGGAAAAACGTTTTTAATGTCTTCACATAGCTTTGCAGAAATCGAAAGGACTTGTGATCGAGCAGCAATCATTAAGGATGGTCGAATCATTACAGTAAAAGATATACATCAACTCCAATCTATGCAAAGAAAAATCTTTGAAATTACTTTTGCAAATGAAAATGATATTGAAAGATTAACAGCTTCCGGGCTTACGGTAGAAGTAATAAAAAATGGAGTAGCTCGGGTTGTCATTCAAGGGAATTATAATGATTTAATTAAAGAATTAGGTAATTACGATATTACCAATATGAGTGTAAGCAACCAAAGCCTTGAGGAAATTTTTATGAATTACTATGATTCAAAGGAGGGGATAAAGTGAATGCACCACTATATAAACAAATGATCAAATCGAATGTTAAGGGGTTTTTAAGCTTCGGAGTAGGGTCAGCTCTCTATGTTATTCTAATGACTTCCTTATATCCATTTATTGCTGACAACGCTGAGCAAATAAATGATATGTTAGAAATATATCCAGATGCTCTAAAACAAGCATTTGGACTTGAGTCTTTCGGGACTTATAGCGAATTTATTTCTGTAGAGTATTTTGGTTTGTTTTTTCCTATTATTTTAGGAGTATTTAGTGTGATGACAGCTGTGCAACTAATTGCAAAACTAGTTGACAGAGGCTCAATGGCGTATTTACTTTCAACCAAAGTCACACGTAGTTCAGTCGTAATTACACAAATAGCAGTATTAGTTAGTGGATTAATAATCATTGTTTTTTTAACATTCATCGGTGGTGTTATTGGAGGAGAATGGCTTATTGATGACCAATATGCAATTGGAACCAACGTATTTTTTAAGATCAATATAGTTGGATTATTATTGTTTTTCGCCGTTGGAGGCTACTCTTTCCTTATTTCTGCCCTGCTGAACGATGAGAAACTAGCATTTGGTCTTGCCGGTGGATTGACTTTTCTCTTTTATGGGTTAGATATGGCAGGGAAAATAAGCACTGACTTAGACTGGTTGAGAAATATCACTTTGTTCTCGCTGTATGAACCGAGTCAGATTGCTATTGGTGAAGGAGATGTATTCTCTTCATCTCTTATTCTATTGAGTATTGGCGTAATCATGTTTATTTTAGCAGTATTCGTTTTTAAACGTCGAAATTTACCTTTATAGTCATTGAATGTTTTATCTAGGAGGGCCTTTCTAAAATTTTGTTCTTGTTAACAAATTAGTTATATATATCATTGATTACAGAAGAATAGATGTCAAATAGATCTCCCCAACTCTAGTTGCGAATGTGTTTATTTCTTAATTCGAGAAAAAGACCAATGCGAAAACAGCAATAAGAAAAAATTAAGCTAGCCTATCCCAAAGGCTAGCTTTAATTAGTATAAGGAAAAAATGATTGTTTGATTTTTATTATATATTATTAATAACGTAGTTAACCTTTGCAACCACTGAGATTTACATGAATTAGTATCATCTGTTTCCTTCAAATCAGCATTTAGTAAACAAAAATTAACATTGTCAATTACTATACTGACTGTTCTTATTTTTTTGGAAGGATGGATGATGTGAAGCTTTCCTGTCATGGATTCCAGCGTATTCATGCCACCTACTCATTCTTGGAACATTGAAGCAGTTAAATTGCTCCCATTTATACACTTTGCCTTTTACTAGCATTCCTTCTTGCAATACTGCAAATATACTTCTGTCACCCGTCCAAGTAACGAGAATAGTTAATAAAAAGAGGTTCGGGAAAGTCTCAATCATACTTTTATTCTTTATATAACCCAAAACCAAAACAGTAGTTAGTATTAGTGTCATGCTAAAAGTAGTTCATTTGATTATTTTCTATTGTTTGGATGCAAAGGAGTGATTTGTAATGATCATGCCGTCGACTAACATGCCGTGTTGTTGCAGGTCTTTTGGCGTAGGATATACTAATGTATCAGAGATTTGGATCAGTTTTTTTGTTTTATTATAATGAAATATGGTTAAGCCAATAAGTAATATTAATAAAATAGTATCTAGTACTAACATCATGCATGCAAAGCACTTTTACCTAACACAAATATAAGTAACAATAATGTATAATAATTGTAGTTAAATAAGTAAATTCGTCAATATAACGTAGATTCCTCAGTATCTTCCTTATATACTTGCAGATAATTATTTATCAATGAGCACACATCTTGCCAACTTACTATTATTCTTTATACAATACATTAAGTAATATTTTTTTAAAAGTAGGCTGAATGAGCATATACTTTTCAATTTAACGCACAAATAGAATTTCGAAGAATCTCTTCCTCTATAAACTTTACCTTGCTATTTTTCATTCCATTAGCAACAAAGTTATCGAAAAGAGCCATAAAAATAATAGAAGGGTTTGTAACTACAGCATGAAAGCTAACATAAATACGATACAATTGCCTAGTCAAATAAGTAATATACTGAAAAGTAGAACCAATAATAAGTATCAACAAGAGGACAGTTTCCTAATTGGAAAAGGTGGTTATACGAGCGACAATACAAATATTTTATTTGATGCCATCGTTGCACTATCTTTAGGAAAAAATGTGTTGCTTAAAGGACCAACAGGATCAGGTAAAACGAAACTAGCTGACACCTTATCTAGCTTGTTTCAGCAGCCGATGCATAGCGTTAACTGTTCGGTTGATTTAGATGCCGAAGCTTTACTTGGATATAAAACGATTAGTGACGTCAATGATAGACCGACAATCGATTTTATTCCTGGTCCAGTAATAAACGCGATGCAAAAAGGGCACCTCTTATATATAGATGAAATTAACATGGCAAAGCCAGAAACATTACCTATTTTAAATGGTGTCTTAGATTATAGAAAGATGATTACAAATCCATTTACTAGTGAAGTAGTTCAAGCTGAAGAAGGATTTGGAGTCATTGCTGCAATTAATGAAGGCTATGTAGGGACAGTTCCTTTAAATGAGGCATTAAAAAATAGGTTTATTGTTATTGAGGTACCGTATATTCAAGGTAATAGTTTAGAGAATGTTCTTAAAGAGCAATCAATGTTATCAGATGAAAAGCTAATTAAATCGTTTGTCACTCTATCTGCTGATTTAATTACACATGTGAAACAAGGGAACATATCTGAAGAGGCTGCTTCAATACGTGCACTTATTGATACATGTGACTTAGCAGTTCACTTACCTCCTGAAAGGGCTGTTCAACGAGGTATTATTGATAAGCTCGAAGATGAAAGAGAAAAGTCTGCGGTAAAAAATATAGTCGAAACTCTATTTGAATGAGGAACTATTAATGAAGCCGATACAATTTAACGATAAAAAGATTGATTCTTTCTTATTTATGGAGTTATCTGACCTTGCTAAAGCACTCACAAAAAACGAAGAGGTCGAGGTAGAGTTTGGCTTTCGTTCATATTACGATGTCATTCAACAAAAAGCATATGTTAGTCATTTTTGGGATCTTCGAGAGCGTAAAGAAATGATAGCTGGGTTAAAGAGTGAAGTATATTTACGTTGTATTGGTAATATAAACCATACTAATATGCTGGAATATAAAGCTTTTGTCAGGAAGATAAAATCTGCAAATCTTACAAGCTTTGCAAAGCAATTATTTATGCTTCTTGAGGATATACGTTTAGAAGGAATTTGTATCCGACAAAGACCAGGTACGAAAAAGGCATTTGTCAAAAGAAGAGAAGTTTATAGAAAGTATTTTGAAGATCAACTTAAAGTCAATATTGTAAAAAGCGTATATACAGATGCACTATTTAATGCAATTTATTTACTCATTACATCCGAGTCACCGTTAGAAGAAATTCCAACTATTAATCAGAGCGTGGATTTAATCATTCCGTTTCTTCAAAGAGAGCTGCCAAATATATATGAAGCATCAAATACTGAAGATACTACAAAAATATGTTGGACAATCATAGAAGTTTTGGATGAAGTATTAACAGCTGATATGTTAAACATTTACTTCTTGTTGCCAGAAACGGTGTTGCTAGAAATTGATAATGGGCAAACATTCAGTGACTTAAAACGTAAAGATAAATTGAAGAATGACGACATGTTGACAAAAAATCACGATGATGAAGACAAGCATGAAGATGCACTCCCGACATGGCATCGAGAAACAGAAACGACAACAAAGAGCTTTTTGCAATTTGATCTAGAGCAAGGAACAAAGACAGATCTTATCGGACAAGGTGTAAGGAAAGGTGAAAGTGGAGACCAAGCGATGGGTATCGTGCAAGGTAGCTCGCAGCAAAGCTCTCAAAGTGATTTTTCGCAAATGGAATTAATGGAAGGGGATCACGAGGAGAAAAACGTTGGAGGGGATTCCCCGTATGGTAAAGAAAATAGGTATGCTGTCGCTCATCAAGTGGATATTCTGAGTCCTTCAGCAAATGATATAGCTTTATATAGAGACTATAAAACTTTAGTAACACCCTACCAAAAAAAGCTAACACAAACAATTAAAAAAACTGTTGAAGCAAAAAAGATTTTGCCAAAAAATGATTTGCATTTTGGCCGCTTGAATCGAAAACTAACTAAGCTATTAACTGATGATCGTCCACGAATGTTTTATAAAAAAACGAATCCTTCTACACAATTGGACGCTGTTTTTTCATTATTAGTTGATTGTTCCGCATCAATGTTTGATAAGATGGATCACACAAAGAGTGGGATAACATTGTTTCATGAAACGTTGAAGACTCTTTTCATTCCACACCAAATTGTAGGTTTTTGGGAAGACACAGCGGACGCTACAGAAACTAATCAGCCGAACTATTTTCAAACAGTCATCGATTTTCAATCTTCTTTAAGAAAAACGAGTGGTTTTGAAATAATGCAGCTTCAAGCGCAAGAAGACAATCGTGACGGCTTTGCTATACGGTATATTACTAAGCAGCTACTACAAAGAATAGAAAATCAAAAGTTTTTACTTGTTTTTTCAGATGGTGAGCCAGCGGCCTTTGGCTACGATCAAAATGGTATAGTTGACACGCATGAAGCTGTTCTATACGCAAGAAAAAACAATATAGAAGTGATTAACATTTTTCTGGCAAATGGAGAAATTAGTGAAGGTCAAAGGAGTACCTTCGAGAATATATATGGGAAGTTCAGTATCGTTGTAGAAAATCTTGAAGAGTTATCTGATGTACTATTCCCATTATTAAAGAAGCTATTACTAAAAACGATTCATACTGATTAATAATATGGAATCAGGTAAGATAAACTTACCTGGTTCTTTCCATCAAAATCATGTGTAGATATACGTAGGTTAGTGGTATATTTAGTCATTGGAAAATGAATGTGAAAAAATAAGGTTTTTTTCGTAAAATTTGTTAGTATTTGAATAGTATAATAGTGGTGTTGAGCGCAGGCACTGAATTATTGAAAGTAGATCCAGTTACAATAAAAATATGCTATAACAGCCAATTAAAAGGAATTGATAACAATGTATCTCACAATAAAGGAACTTGCAGATTATTTATCCATATCTGAAGCAGCTATTGAAGATTTAATACTACATAAAAAAATTCGGGCTGTATTTGATGGTGATCAGTATTTAGTTAATAAAGATCAGTTTACGACACATATGGAACAAATAGAAAAATATAAGCAACTAATAGATGAGATACTTCAAGAACCTATCCCAGAGGATATAGATGTGAGGGATGAAGATTGATTGACAATGCGGTACTTCTCACTGCTCAGCTAACGCATGGGATGAAGCCTCTAAGTTCGACAATGGAGCTAGCCTTTTGTATCCCTAAATGTTACTTGCCATCGTACCTCTTGTAGATGTCAAATAAAGGGAGTTTAGTCTGTACGGTAACTATATTCCAAGCAGATGGGAATATTGGCTTTCGCATAGGTTTGTCCACTCAACTCTATACAATTGTCAGAGAACGAGTAATAATTAATAAGGATTTCATAACATATTTTGGCTATCGTTAAACCGAATTAATTATTCCTCGTTGAGCTACGCCATTCACACGGTTAATTTAGTAATGCTTTATGTATTGTAAGGTTTCAATTCTCCACTCAAGTGGTACTGACTTTAACTAAAATTCTTTGAACGACATCAAAGCTTTTACATCCTCATTTATGTAAATTGTTTAAGAGGAATTGTTTTCTACTCAAAAATAAGATACGATAAATGCAAAAAATAACAGTTAAGACTTATATATTAGCTTAAATAAAGGTGTTTTCGCATGTTGTTTTGCGTATTAAAAAATAAGCACATACAAAAATAGAGGTTTGGTAACACAACTGCAACAAAGTTTATGAAAAGAGCCTTAATAAAAGGTATAACAATTTGTAATTAAACTGTAGCTCTACGGAATGAAGGTGAACTTCATGGGAAGAAAGAAAAGAATAGAAAAAAAAGATCTTTTTGAATCAACTCGTAAATTACTTATTGAAAAAGGGTACGAAGGTTTTCATTTTAAAGCACTTGCTGAACAACTTAGTGTAGGTAGAAGTACCATTTATGAATACTATGCTAATAAAGATGAGCTTATTTTTCATTACATAAAGCACGTTTCAGATAAAATTTATGGTGAATGTAAAAAGATGTTAGAGCATACTGATCCTTTAGTACAGCTTCAAGAATTGCTTACTATTTTTCTTAAGCACGGGGAAACGATTCACGAAATGATCCAAGTATATAAACATATGAAGGCGTCATCAAATCATCATGATGAAAAAATGGATGTACTTGAAAAAGAAAATGAGCGTTTCTTTGAGATATTAGTTGATGTGATAAAATGTGGGCAACGAGGGTTTGTTATCCGCAATGATTTGCAAGCGCATAGCATAGCCAGTGTCTTTTTTAGTTCTATTTTGATCCCAAATACTTTAAATATGGATATTGACCAATGGAGTGAAACATTATTTACTTTATTTTTTGATGGCATTAAGGCCAAATAGTTGACACTTCTGTCGGGAATATGTGATAATAACTCTGATTAAGGATTTTTTTTGGACGTATTCGACACATGTGTCGAAAAAAGGGGAGTGATGGACTTAAAAGTTATTTTTGCTATATAACTAAGCTATGATTTAAGAGATTAATAATTTTTTAGTCAAACAGTTTGAAAACTTATAACCGATGCAAACCGTGATTATGATAAACATAACTTCTGACATTACATTATGCATGCTTACAGCTTATGGAAAAAAGAGTGTTAAAAAATATAATATTAAACGAACAGAAAGGACATGACGATGACTTTTTTAACAAAATTTAGCTTGAAAAATGCCGTTGCTGTTTTTATTATATCTTTTCTTTTATTATTTGCAGGTGCATATTCTTTTACTACGTTAAAGCTTGATTTGTTGCCTGATATTGAATTTCCACAAATATCTGTTGAAGTAATATATCCTGGTGCTTCGCCTGAGGATATGGATGAGTTAGTGACAAGTAAACTGGAAGATAAATTTAAAACGATCGAAGGTGTGAAAAGAGTCCAAAGCTCGTCATTTGAAAGTGTAGCCATTTTAAATTTAGAATTTCCATTTAATGCAGAGATGGACGATATTGAAGCACAAGTTAATAACTATATGAAGGAAACTATACTCCCTGAAGAAGCCATTACGACTGTGAACCGTTTTTCATTTGGTTCATTACCTATTTACAACATTTCACTATTTGCTAAAAACAATAATGACTTGCAGGAATTATTAGAGGCAGAAATTTTACAAGAACTTAATAAAATTCCAGGCATAAATAGTGTTAGCGTTGGCGGTTTGCAAGAAGAACTTGTACAAATTACAGTAGATCGAGAAGAAGCCCAGCGTGCGGGTTTAAGTCTTGCACAAATAAAGGAGCAAATAAACGGAAAATACTTGTCGTTTCCTGCAGGTAATATTAAAGCAGATGATATACAGATCCCCATACGTATTAAAGAGGGCTTACAATCAGTTCAAGAATTAGAGAATCTTATTGTTTCATCGCCATTCGCACAAGACGGTAAACTTCTCTATTTGAAAGATATAGCGACAATAGATTCGGTTATAGAACAATCAGAATTAACAAGATATAACTTAAATGATTCACTTTCCTTAGCGGTTATTAAAAAACAAGATGCAAATACTGTTGAAGTAGCTGAAGAAGTGTTAACTGTGTTGGATAAATATTCAAATGAACTAGATTATGCGATAGGCTTAGACTCTGCTGAAGGTATTGAAAAATCAGTTGAAACATTAGTACGAGAAGGTTTATTAGGAGCACTGTTTGCATCAGTAGCAGTATTGCTGTTTCTTCGAAATGTAAGAGCAACGATTATAGCAATTATCTCCATACCATTATCACTACTTGTGTCTTCAATATTTCTAGCTCAAATGGATATTACGTTAAATGTTATGACGCTTGGAGGAATGGCGGTAGCAGTAGGAAGAGTAGTAGATGATAGTATCGTAGTTATAGAAAATATATTTAGAAGAGTAAGGAAATCAAAGTCGAGTATAACAGACGACATTATTCAAGATTCAACGAAAGAAATATTAAAAGCTATCACATCTTCTACGCTAACGACTGTTGTAGTGTTTTTACCCCTCGGCTTTGTTGGGGGGATAACAGGAGAATTTTTTCTACCGTTTGCTTTAACAATTGTGTTTTCATTATTAACATCGTTGCTTGTAGCTATAACTATTGTACCTATATTAGCAAAATTTTCTTTCAAAAAAATACCCGAAGAAGAAAAAGAGGGTGTCTTACAGAGGTTTTATGGTAAAACAATCTCTTGGTCATTGAATCATAAAGCGCTTGTGTTAGTAGTTTCGCTCCTCTTACTCGTTGGTTCGGGATTCTTAGTTCAATCCTTAGGATTTACATTTATCCCTAATGAAGAAGAAAAGACACTAGTTGCGAGTGTCGAGCTCCCATCCTCTACATCATTAGATAAAGCGAATGATGTATCTTTGCAAATTGAAAAAATGTATATAGATCAATCAGAAATCAATGAGGTTACAGCTGGTGTAGGTAGCCGCGATTTTCGTACCGGATTAAAAAAACAAAATCAGGCTAGTTATTTTCTTACGTTGAATGAAGATGTAAATACTGCTTCATTAGTGAAAAAATTAGAAGGGAAAATGGAACAAATCGTTGATGATAATGCTCCTGGAACAAAGATCGGTATTCAAGAGCTTGAAACAGGAGGACCACCTACGAATAATAACGTCAATATCGATTTGTATTCAAATAATTTAGAAAAACTTCAAGAAGCATCAATATTAGTGGAAGACTATTTGCTAAATCACCCCTCTTTGAAATATGTAACGAACAACTTTGAAGATAAGCAAAAGCAAGTTGTTGTAAATATATATTCGGATAAAGCACAGCAATACGATGTATCAGGTTTTCAAATTCTAGGGACGGTTGTTGATCAAACAAAGCCAGTTTCCCTCGGTAATCTTGCTTTTGAAGAGAAAAATCATCGTGTTCAGTTATCATATAACGATGACATCACCTCGCTCGAGCAATTAAAGAATACACAAATTTTTACTGCACAAGGACCTATTGCTATAAAAGAGCTTGCAGAGGTTAAAAAAATTGAAACGTTTACGTCGATTCAAAAATTAGATGGAAAAGTATTTGCACGTATCTCAGCTCAAATTGATTCAGAAAATATTCAACAGATTACACAGGAGGTTATCGTAGGAGTTGAAAGAGATGTAGTTCTTCCGGAAGATGTGTCTTTTGAAGGCGGCGGAGGTAGTGATGAGACTGTTGAGACATTCCAACAACTAGGGATGGCTATGATTTTTGCAATTGGACTCGTATACATCACCATGCTGATCACTTTCGGTAAAGCTCGAATTCCATTTATCATCCTATCTTCACTTATATTTGTACCGATCGGATCATTTGTTGGATTGTCAATTGCACGTGAACCACTATCTGTAAGTGTGATGATTGGATTTTTAATGTTAATTGGTATCGTCACGACAAATGCGATTGTTCTTGTTGACAGAATTGGCCAAAATCGTGAAGAAAAAGGGTTTACTATACGACAGTCAATAGTTGAAGCCGGTAAAACAAGGCTACGCCCGATATTAATGACCGCATTTGCGACGATCGCTGCGCTGTTGCCTTTAGCATTTACAACATCATCTGGGACACTAATTTCTAAGGGCTTGGCAATTACAGTAATTGGGGGACTTACTTCGTCTACGCTGTTAACATTAATCATTATTCCTGTAGTCTATGAACTCTTTTTTATCAGCCAAGTGAAAAAGGAAAGATAAAAAAAATATATTTTTAACATGACAAAGGCACATGTATTTTAACATGTGCCTTTTAAATTATTTTTGATTAAAATAATCTACTATAGCATGATAAATTTCGAAGCCCTGATAAGAAAATAGCGTGATTGCAGTAGCAGAGAAAAATCCCATCATAATTAATTTAATCCATGTCATCTTCATGCTCCCCCTTGTTATCGAAATATTATTTTAAAGGAGGGCTTTATCCACATAATTTGACTGGAAAAAGACGGCAATCATTGAGGATAGGCGTTTTATTAAGTTAATATAATGAGAATGTAATATTAATATGTTTAATATGATGAAGCAGACTACTATTAACGGTGGTACCCACATATCCAATTGATTATTATTATCTAATGGCATGAATGATTCTAAGTGGGAGGTCCCAATATTAGATGTCTCTTCAATTGCAATAATATGAGTATCATCTTGTATATTTAAACCGAAAAGAAGACTGTTTAGTAATAGAATTAAAATTAGCATATATTTTTTCATTGCTTTCACATCTCTTCGCAGTTGTGTAATGTAATAACTATAAACGATAATCAATATTTTTAAAAGACTGATTTTGCATTGACGGAAAATAAGGCTAGTCCTTTACACAAGCTATGGAAAATAAAGATTGGAAAAATGTAAGATGGAGAAAGAAAATTCAATAGAACGCTAACGAAAAGAGCCTTTAACGAAAAAGTGAACAAAATGAGCAACAAGCAAAATCAAGCTATTAAAAAGTAATAAGTATAATAAAGCAGCAACAACATATCCAAGTCCTTCATTATGTAGAAGCATGGCCAGTTGCAAACCTATAAAGAAGTATAGAAAAGGAATAACTAGCATAATCAAACATAATTTTAAGTTTGAATTATTATTTTTAATATTTTTTACAAAGAAATACCAACTTCCTATAATGATTATTATAGCTGAGGTGTATATAATCAACCCATTTCACTCCTTTATTAATGATTCATCACTCATTTTTAAAATTTTCGTTTATTAGATGAAATTTTTGCTAAAATGTTACTTTAACTATATATAATTTTTCTAATTTTCACTAAGTCAATGGATAGTAGCAAAATATGTAGAAAACTAGATGGCTAATATTCATAATTTAGTTTCAGCATAAGAGGGAAGAAGATTTAAAACATACAAGGGAGTATACCATGATTATTAGTAACCAAGAATTTTGTGAAAAGGGCCTACACTATACGATTAGATCAGCAGTCGTTCAAGATGCACGAGAGTTGTCCGAATTAAGACTACAGATTGATGGAGAAACAGAGAATTTGGATAGGGAAAAAGGTGAGGCATTTATTGATTCCTCAGGATTTGAAGGGATCATAAAAACTGATAGTGAAAAAGAAAGAAATCTATTTTTAGTTGCTGAAACTCGTAATCAGATTGTAGGATTTGCAAGATGTGAAGGTGTTTATTTAAGAAGGTTCGCTCATAAAGTAGAGTTCGGTGTCGGTGTATTAAAAGATTTCTGGGGACATAGTATAGGAAAAAATTTATTAAAAGAATCAATTAAGTGGGCTGATGCAAATAGCATTAAAAAAATGACATTGAATGTCTTAGAATATAACGAGAAAGCAGTTTATCTATATAAAAAGCTCGGTTTTGAAGTTGAGGGAGTATTAAAAAATGATAAAATGCTATCAGATGGTAAGTACTACAATACTATTGTTATGGGAAGGTTTAAAATATGATTTAACACCATAGTTATCTATCATATGATACTATTGTAAAATTGGGAGGTAGAGCGTGAATGAGTGAGAGAAAAAAGGTCTTGACTGGGTCACCTTGGGAATCAACTGTGGGTTATTCAAGGGGGATTCGTGTGGGTGATCAAATAGAAATAGCAGGAACGACTTCTATGAAAAATGGTCTAGTTATAGGTGAGGGTGATGCTTATCAACAGACTGTTTGTATTTTGAAAATAATAGAAGAGACACTCCAAAATCTTGGTTCAACCATAAATGATGTTGTTAGAACAAGAATGTTTGTAACTGATATATCTAAATGGGAAGAAATAGGAAAAGCTCATGGAGAGATTTTCAAAGATATACAACCTGTTGCTACGATGGTTGAGGTCAACGCACTTATAGATCCAAGGTTATTAGTTGAAATAGAAGCTGAAGCGATCGTAGGTAATGAATAATTCAGCGTATTAATTAATAATACGTTGATATTTACCCAACTGTTGCATTTAACAATGTGTAGTTTTCATTGGTGGTATTTTTAATCAAGTGGAGTAGAGTCTCCACCTGATTTTTCAATATTAAAGTTAACTTGATGGAGTCACTTATGTTGTTAATTTAATACGTATATTATTAGGTTCATAGTATCTATTCTTGTTAACACATGAGTATTTTAAAAGATCCTACTTAATCTTATAATTAAAATGTTGTTCTATTATTAGAACTTTCCTCGTCCTCTCAAAGTCCTCTGGTTCCTTTATTATTACAATGACTTACCACCGTAGTAAGTTGTTAAGATATATGTTTTGCAACAACAGTTTAATTCTTTAAAAAGGTAGCATCATAAATCTTTCTCCATAAAAAAAATCAAAATCTCCCTCCTAGTTGAAAAACATACTTCGCTTTATATCGTGTAGTTACTATGACGGAATGATAGGAGAACTATATTCAAATTAATGGGATAAGACGTTGGACATATATTTATTGTTATTAATTATCAGAATTTTTCGGATACAGTACAAAATTTTTAGGATGGATTATATGAAGATATTTGTAAAAAGTTATTATGATCCATTCAATTGTATTTTTTCTTATGTTCAGCAGTTGAATTAAGTCTATCGATTTGGATTCTATCTATAGTAACAGATATTCCTTGTCTGTTACACGCCTTTTTGCAAAAACTAAAACACTCGTCTACACGTTTTTTCTATCCTCGCATAAGATGGTTAAGTGATAGAATCTCAGAAATATATTGATAATCTGAATTATCCTAACCTGCTTGCTTAAAGCAATGAAATAATGAAAGGATATGAAAACATGAACACACTTATCGTTCCAACAGATTTTAGTACGATTCAAGAAGCGGTTGACGCAGCAAAGCAAAGTGATATCATCAAGGTACTTGGAGCTGGTGGACCCTACGCTGGCGCGATGATTTCAACGAGCAATCTTTCCCTCAAAGGTGAAGGTAATCCTATAATAGAAGGTTCTGTTAATGGATTTCTACTTAACACTGTTTCGGATGTCTTAATTGAGGGTTTTACTGTCCAAAATAGTGTTCATGGTATAAATTTAATGTCAAGCAACAATAACACTATTATAAAAAATAATGTTCAAGATAATAGTGTTAGTGGTGTAAGCTTATTGGCTAGTGATTTCAATACTATTGGAAAGAATATTATTGATAATAATAATGTAGATGGAATAAATTTAGCGTTCAGTAACAACAACATCATTGAAAAGAATACTGTTCAAAATAATAGTGTTCAGGGTATATGGTTATCTTCTAGTAACAATAACACCCTTGAAAAAAATATCGCTCAAAAAAATAGTATTCATGGCATAACTTTAGCCTCCAGTAATGACAACACGCTTGAAAAAAATACCGCTCAAAGGAATAGTGTTAGTGGTGTAACTATAGCGTCTAGTAACAACAACATGCTTGAAAAAAATATCATTGAAAATAATAATCTTAACGGTATAACTTTAATGACTAGTAACAACAATACACTTGAAAAAAATACCGTTCAGAATAATTTTCTTAATGGCATAAATGTATTGGTTGGTAACAACAATACACTTGAAAAGAATACCGTTCAAAATAATGGTTCTGACGGAGTAGGGTTAGAACGTTCTGACTACAATATGCTCGAAAAGAACACCGTTCAAAACAATATTTTTGACGGGATAGAATTAGAAGGTTCCGACTACAATACGCTTGAAAAAAATACCGTTCAAAATAATGATTTTGACGGAATACAATTAGCAGGTTCTAATAACAATGCGCTTGAGAAAAATACGGTTCAGAACAATTTTTTTGATGGGATAGAATTAGAAGGTTCCGACAACAATTCCCTTGAAAAAAATACGGTTCAAAATAATGCTTTTGATGGTATAGAACTAGTAGGGTCTGATTACAATATGCTTGAAAAAAATACCGCTCAAAATAATGGCTTTGATGGGATTGAGGTAGAAGTTTCCCACGACAATACGCTTAAAAATAATACCATTCAAAATAATGAGTTTGATGGGATAGAGTTAGAAGTTTCTCACGATAATTCCCTTAAAAAAAATCTTGTTCAAAATAATGGATCTGATGGTATAGAATTAGAAGTTTCGGACAATAACACGCTTGAATCAAATACGATTTTAAAAAATAAGGTTAACGGAATTGATGTAGCATCAACTAGTGAACAAAATATTGTGATTAAAAATACTACCCTCGAAAATAAAAATATAGACCTTATCGTTGATCCAAATACGAACACTGTCGCAAACAATGTTTGTAATACGAGCGACCCCGCTGGACAATGTATGGGTGGCTGTTAACCTAGTTCTCAATTAAAGTGATATACCTGCTCATGACAATGAAAGCTAAGTGTAAGAACAGTCTGGTATTCTAGGGCAATTCTATTTAGTCAAAGGCCATTTAGAAGTATACAAACAAATATGTTAAAAAAAATTATTAACAATACTATATTGATCTTTAACAAACGCATTTATATAAATAAAAGGGTAAATTCAAATAAATGAGAAATTATCCTTTTTATTTTATAAAAAAATCGTTATACAACGACTATTGAGACTATGTAAATTTGCTAAACTATTTAAAGGATATTAAGTAAGCGATCAAATTGTATGACTTGTACAGTTTTATTTAAAATGTCTTTTTTTTACGTAATCATAAACATAATGAGAAAGCAGATATTGTTACAACTTTAGTCTACAACATTGTTCTTGTGAAGTATTAGTAATATTCATTTATTTACCATAAGAATATTATGTAAACAAAAATTTAACTGTTTTATTTAGTTATTACTTTAATACATACATTGAAAATGCTTATGCATTTATGTTGGTAATGTTTTGAGAAAGGAATCTAGTCACCTCATAAACAACTATTATCCTTTTTTATCAGAAGTTGTGAAGTACGAATATATTAATGGAATGATTCATACAAAATTTTCAAGTTTTAAAGAGGTTTTTCATCCTCCAGATAGAAATAAATATTCGTAAGATTATTATGAGGGAGGATGGTAAAATGAAGATAATACCATATTTATATTTTGCAGGGAATTGTGAACAAGCTTTAAACTATTATAAAGATGTTTTTGAAGGTGAAATTATATCTTTGCAACGTTTTCATGAAGCACCTGATATGCCAGTTACCGAAGAAAACAAAAACAAAGTGTTGCATGCACGTTTCCAGATGGGAGAGCAAACAGTTTATTTTTCAGATGGCCTAGATACCCAATCTATCGAGAAAGGAAACCAAGTGACATTAACGATCGAGTTTTCAAAAGTTGATCAAGTTGAAACTGTATATAGTAAATTAGCAGAACGAGGAGAAATAATTATGCCTCTTCAAGACATGTTTTGGGGAGCAAAGTATGGTAAAGTGGTAGATATGTTTGGTGTTTGTTGGGATTTAAATTGTCAATTATCATAACTTATAAGATGATAGACGTAAGGAATACTGTTGCATGTTAAAGCAGTAAGCATTAGTCTATCACAACGGTTTAATAGAAGGAGAAATAAAAGGAATGCACGTGCAAGGCTTTAATCATGTAACAATAAATATTAGTAACCTCACTAACTCTCTTAAGTTTTATGTTGAAGTTTTAGGAATGGAACTAGTTCACCAAGGGAAGAAAGATGCCTATTTAGAATGGGGAAGTGCGTGGATATGCTTACAGGAACGGGAGCAGTATCCAAACAAACTAGTTGAACAACTGAGTGTAGATCATGTTGCATTTTCAATTTCAGAAGATCATTTTGATGCTGCTGTTAACATATTAAATGATAACGAAGTAATAATTGTGAGAGGTCCAATAAAAAGAGGAACAGGGTGGGCAATTAACTTTCTTGACCCTGATGGAACACAGCTAGAGCTACATACTTCGACATTAGCTGATAGAATGAAAGTTTGGAAATAATTTAAAGAATGAAAGTTTCATTTTAGTTACATTTCTGCAACAATACATTTAAAATGTCCTTTTTTGTAGTATAGTAGAATATAAAGAAAACTGTCCTTCATTCCTAGATAATAGATTATAAAAATGAAGGCTTTTTTATTTTACGGGCAGAATACTTCTATGAGAAAGGTGTGCGGAAATGAAAAAAATAGGCTTAATGCTGCTTGTATCTGTCTTTTTACTTACTGGTGTCGTACAAGCAGAAGGGCGATTTAATATGTCATATTTGTATGGTGGTTCAAATGATAGTTATCTAGAATCGATAGAGAATACAAATGAACTATTAGATGTCGTCAGCCCTAACTACTTTAACTTAACAGATGATGGTGATCTAGCACTAGAAAACATTGATCCAAACTTTGTTAATCAGATTCATGATCAGAATCTTAAAATTGTTCCTTTTTTAAGTAATCATTGGGACTTTACTCAAGGCGAAAATGCTTTAAAGAATCGAGAACAATTATCTACTGACATTGCTAAAGCAATTGAAACTTATAATCTAGATGGAATTAATATTGATTTAGAAGGTCTAAATGAAACTGTTAGAGATATGATGACAGATTTTGTGAAACTCTTACGTTCAAAGCTTCCATCAGATAAGGAAATTGCAGTAGCAGTAGCATCTAATCCAAATGGGTCAACAGTTGGTTGGGCAGGACAATACGATTATGAAAAACTAGCAAACTATGCAGATTATTTAATGATAATGACCTACGATCAATCATATAGGGGAAGTAACCCGGGTCCTGTTGCAAGCATTTCATTTGTAGAAAAGTCAATCGAATCTGCACTTAATTTCAATGTTCCAGCAAATAAAATCGTGTTGGGTCTACCATTTTACGGACGTATTTGGAAATTAGAAGATTTGGATGATGAAGAAAAACCTAAAAGTGATAAAATCATAGGAGATGGGGTATCACTCACTAAAACGAACAAGTTATTTGAAACATATGATATAACGATAAGTTATTCGGATGAATATGAAACTCCTAAAGCTACCTTTGAAATAAAAGAAGGAGACGCTGAATTTCAATTAGCATCTTGGAAAGACCCCCTTGAGCCAGGCAAATATGAATTATGGTTCGAAAACGAACAATCATATAATGAGAAACTAAAGCTTGTAGATAAGTATAACTTGAAGGGTACAGGGAGCTGGAGTCTTGGCCAAGAAGATCCGTCATTTTGGACTTATTATGGTGAATGGCATCAAGGCAATGAGACAAGCGACAATCCGAAAAAAGAAACCGGATATTTCTCAGATGTACCAGCTGACTTTTGGGCGCTTGCTGATATCATTTTTGTAAAAGAAAAAGGTTGGATAAATGGGAAATCATCATCAATATTCGCACCTAATGACCATCTAACTCGGGCTCAAGCTGCTGCCATCTTAGTAAGAGCATTGGATTTACAGCCAACAAAAGAAGTTAGTCAAACATTCAATGATGTTTCTACTGAGCACTGGGCTTATAATGACATTGCAATTATTGCCCAACATAATATATTTAAAGGTAGTAATGGCAATTTTAACCCAAATGACGACATAACTAGGGAACAATTTGCTACAGTACTGTACCGAATACTTGGTAACGGGGATGTCTCAGAAGTACTACAAAATCCTTTTTCAGACGTAGATTCATCAAGGTGGTCGCATGATGCAATAGCGATTATGAAAGAAAGAGACATTTTTCAAGGTCGTGAAGACGGCTCGTTCGATCCATTAGGCAAAACGACTAGAGCACACACTGCTGCTTTGTTACATCGAATTGCAAATTTAATTGAACAATAATTCTTAAACAACAACTCAAAGCCGCGTTGCTTCTATATGCAGCCGGCTTTTTCATTTTTAACCGAATTAATTATAGCTTAATAGAACTATTACCATTATAACGAATGCTAAGGCCATCTTTACCTTCTATAAAGGGGATAATAGTCAAATGAATCAACTGCAGTTTCCAAAATTAAAGTGAATAAAAACAACAAAGATTACGACGAGAGGCTTATTTCCAAAATACCATCATATATATTAACCTATTCACTGCTAAAAATATGCACAATTATAACTAGAGTTTAAGATCTATATAAACAAATAATAATGTAAACATGAAACAAAGTTTGTTTGACCCTTCTATTGGAGGTCGACGAATATATCTCAGAAGCAACTAGTTTTAAGAGGGTTAACTAATTGGAGGAAGGCAACATAATGATGAATGAGTCTATAAGTTTTATTGACTAATGTTCAACCTGGATTGTTGTTCAACAAAAACAGGTTATAGTTTGTTGAAACTCTCAAAAAAACTTTATTTATCTTCCTCAAGCCAAATAAAGTATGTTGCAGGATGTTGGTCCTGTTTACTAACTAAATGGTTTTGAACAATTTGGCATTTATTTGCATATAGTGAAAAATAGTGTTTATAGTGCAATTTATCTCTTAAATTCACATCTATTTATTAACTAAAAAAACTATCCCAAAACGATGGTTTTTAGGATTCTTCCACTTTTAATAACTAAAAAGTCCCTACTCATTTAAAGCAAAGACTTTTTGATGTATAGGATGACCGAACCCAACCAAATATATATATTATTTCTTAATTAATTATTTACTCGTTAAATAATCATATGCCTCTTCAATCGTTTTAACTGAGATTAATTGGATGCTGTAATTATTTTCTTCAACTATTTTCTTCCCTTTATTCTCCATCGATTTTGGAATTATACAAAATTCATAACCGGATTTTGCTGCTGCCTCTATTTTAATTTCTAACCCATCTATACTACCTACCTCACCTTTGTTGTTTATAGTTCCTGTTCCTGCGATTTTTCGCCCTTTGATTAAGTCTTTATCTCCAAGTTGGTGTATCAATTCTAGAGTCATTATCATACCGTCAGAACCACCAGTTTCACCATCCTTCATTATTATAATATCTTCAGGAATTTCACGATTTAAGAATGAGCTCGCAAAGTTCATTCCCTCTTTATATCCATTTACTTTGCTTTCTTTACTTTTGTCAATTGCAGATGAAACAATGGACTTTGTAAGAGGTAATATTATGTTAATATCTGTATTAGTTTCCTTTGTTATTTGTTTAATTATTGTCAAATCTTTCTGCTTTACCCCTGGATATGTAAAAATAGTTAATTTACTAAAATGCGAGTCTTTCATTCTATATTCTTGTCTTATTTTACTTTCTAGGCTAGTTGCTTGCCCTTCAGTATATATATAATAATAAAAGGGTGAAGAAAACGACCAATATAGCACTAGATTACCTAACAAAATCCTCGTTAATATTTTATATTTTTTGTATGTTCTCTCTTCAAAAATGCTTTTAATTCCACTTAAAAGCAAATAGGCGCCAAACAAATATAATATTAAAGGTAATGCTTCAAAAAATTCTATCAAAACAACCATCTCCAAAAACATATGTTCTTAAATGCTATTATATACAATTATAGAATTATACATATGAAAAATCAATGAAACTTAATTAAGAAAAAGAGTGTTGAAGGGATTTAAACTTAATTTAAAGTAATTAAAAATTCAAAAAAAAATTATAGGTAAAGAATTAATGTCCTAAATAGCAATCCCCTTTTTTATACTGAAAAATGTATTAGAAAATATATTAATGTTCAAACGATTTGAAAAAATATTACCTTGTGGTAGCAGTGGCGTCGGCTTATGCTGGGGATTCAAGTCATCCATTGAAAGATACAAATGGTGGTTGGGGCAGGGATGTATTTCGGTGGCTGTGATGGTCAAATATTGCTTGGAATGGGAACTAGGTAGATAATACTGGAATGGAAGGTTGGAATTAATTTATCCCATGAGTTTACACTAAAAGACTGTAGCTTTAATGCTATGGTCTTTAATATTACAGTCAAAATGCTCCTATGTGTCGAATTTATAACTCATAACAACTTTGTATTAGGAGTCGATATGATGAGGTAGAATTTTATCGTTTACGAGCCATTACTAACTGCGAGAGAGACGACATAGTAATGACTGTTGAGTTAAATCACAACTTTATGAGATGTTAAAATGATTGTCGATTTAAAACCAGGTTGCAATATAACTCATAATAAATGTATTTCTATGGTTGAACACTGAACGAACAATTAATATCCAGCACTGAATGGAGATTTTTGATAAATACTTTTGAAAATTTAAAAGTGTAATGGAAGTTCTATATAAAAAGATGTTAACAAAATTAAAAGATATAAAGAACCTCGATTATATAAAACCAAGAGAAGTCCCTGCATGGTCGCTTCATAATAAATTGGAAAATAAGTGACTATTGATTTTAGTTCGAAATGTTTAGCCAGCTTAAGAAATAAACTTACCTCCTTTAGTTCACATCATTAGATTAACCTTATATATGATTTACGAAAAACTAAATTGACAAAACTGACTTCACAAATTATAGTTTAATTGTTGAATAGTTAAATAGTTGAACTATAAAGGGATGTGGCAATAGATGAACCAAGAAAAGTTAAAGAAAACGATAGAACGCTTTGAAATTGCATCATTTACCGTGTCGAAAAAGATTGGTGCTGAAATCAAAGAGCAAATTCAAGATGTCATTACGAGTGATCAACATTTAATTCTTCGTTACATTCATAAATTTGGACCTTGTATCTCTACAGAATTATCTGAAATTTTTAATGTTCAAAAAAGTGCTATAACAGCTATAATCAATCGACTAGTTGAAAAGGGGTATATTAAAAGGTCACGGGATGATCATGACCGTCGTGTCATATATTTGTCTACCACTGAGGAAGGAGAGAAGATTTATCAATATACAGAACAGAAAGTGAATAAAATAGTTGGTGCTTATTTAAGTAATTTTGATGATGAAGAAATTCATTCCTTTCTAAATACTTATGAAAAATTAATGTATTTAGTAAATAAATAAACTAGGGGGGAGAAATATGAAGTATGTTTTAAAAGGAAAGTGGATAGTTATACTAGCCTGGGTAGTGCTTGTAACGTCACTTATGCTATTGGCACCCAGCTTCGTTGATCTAGTTCGAGAAAAAGGGGAACTAACTATGCCTGAACAATACTCTTCAGGCTTAGCAAATAAAATTCTTGATGAGCAAGGTGTATCTGGTGAACAAATCGTCCTCGTATTTTATGACGAAAACACTCTTTCAACGGCTGATATAGCTGAAGCGGAAGTTGCAGTAAAAATATTGGATACAAAGAAGGAACAACTCGGCATCACTGAGATGCTCTCCCATTTTCACGAGCAAGAGTTAAAAGATCAATTTGTATCAGAAGATGGTAAAACAATATTAGTAACATTAACTGTTGACAGTATGAATCGTCAGCCTATAGAAATTAAAAATGATTTATATGACGTCATCAACCATATTAAGGTAGATCATTTTTATACAGGCTCCATGATCATAAACGAGGACGTGATTGTAAACTCTGAAGAAGGACTGAAAAAAACAGAGTTCATAACAGTCGGATTTATTTTGTTGGTGCTAATATTTGTTTTTAGATCACTCATTGCGCCATTTATTCCACTCGTCACAGTAGGGCTTACATATTTAGCATCTCAGTCAATCGTCGCATTCTTAATTGATGGTTTTAACTTCCCAGTTTCAACGTTTACGCAAATTTTTCTCGTTGCAATTCTGTTCGGGATCGGAACGGATTACTGTATTTTATTGTTAAGTAGATTTAAAGAGGAAATATCAAAGCATGAAGATGTCTCAGATGCCATAGTTGAAACGTATCGCACTGCTGGTAAAACTGTTATTTTCAGTGGGATAGCTGTAATGATTGGTTTTGCTTCTATTGGATTTTCAACATTTAAGCTATATCAATCTGCTTCAGCGGTTGCAGTTGGCATCGCGGTATTGCTTGTTGCATTATTTACTGTTGTTCCATTCTTTATGAGTCTATTAGGTGAAAAACTATTTTGGCCAGTGAAAAAATCAATTGAACATCGCGAAAGCAAACTTTGGGATAAAGCTGGACAGTTTACCTTCAAACGACCTATTATCGCTTTAGTTACAGTACTGGTCATTGTCACTCCATTTCTCATTTTTTATGAAAACAAACTTTCCTTTAACAACTTAGATGAATTAGGTGACGATTTCAATTCAGTGAAAGCCTTTCAAATTATTTCAGATAGCTTTGGACCTGGAGAATCTTTACCGACGACTATCGTCATTAAAAATGATGAGCCGATGGGCGATTTAGAATCAATTTCCATTATTGAAAAAATTAGTAGAGAAGTAGCTTCAGTAAATGGAGTAGCTTCAGTTAGAAGTATTACTAGACCAATTGGAAAGCCACTTGAAGAGTTATTCGTTCAAAATCAACTAGCGGAACTAAATGGTGGATTGGCGGAAGGCAATGACGGAATTCAGCTGATTAGTGAAGGTTTACAAGAAGCTAGCACCTTAATGTCACAAAATACACCTAAGTTGAGTGAAGCTACTGACGGTATTAGTGATTTGATTAACGGCACAAATGAATTGAAAAGTGGTGTAGCAGGGCTTGCAGAGGGCTTAAAATCAATTGAACAAGGAATGTGGGATAGTTCATACGGGGCAAGCCAATTAAAGGGTGGGCTAATGGAGTTACAGCATAATGCTCAAATATTAGCAAACTCACAATCTGAACTACTCAATGGATACAATGAGATTGCAAATGGACTAACTAGTTTTTCAGCAGGTTATGAAGAAATTGAAGTTAATCTAGAAAACCTTCAGTTAGCTTTAGCAAATGTGAGCAGCCAATTCTCAGATATAACAGAAAAATATCCTGATCTAGCGGAAGACCCACAATTTATAGCAATCACTAGTACAATTAATGAAGTTTATGGTGGTTTAACAGAGCTTGGTACAGGTTTACAACAATTAAATATCGAATTTATAAATGTTGTTGAAAGTGTTGAACTAGCAAATATAGGATTTGATGAAGCGATTAAAGGTCAAGAAGCATTGGCTGATGGGTTTGCAGGCTTCATTGACAATATCGGACAATTAGCTTCGGGTTTATCTGGGCTAGCAGCGGGGCAAGAGAGCATAATCGTTTCTCTTCCAGGTGTTAGTAGTGGAATCGAACAAATTGTTGTTGGTCAGCAGGAATTAAGGGACGGTTTTCAGGATCTAGGTGGTCAAATCACTCAGCTGACAGATGGTTTAGACCAAAGTGTTACTGGCTTAAATGAAGTTTATACGGGATTGGAGACGGCAACGGACTACCTAGCTGAATTGTCTGCTGCTCCTGATGAAGCTTTAACAGGTTGGTATTTACCAAATGATGTATTAGAAGATAATGATTTTAGTCGTGTATTTGAAACCTACATGTCGGCTGATCAAAAGACCGTTACTATTGATGTGATTTTTAATGAACACCCATACTCAGAGGCTGCGCTAAGCCAAATTGAATATATTGAGGAAGCAATATATCGAGGTATAAATGGTAGTAAATTAGAAAATGCAACGTTTGGCATAGGTGGAGAAACAGGTATTAATGCAGATTTGAAAAAAATGTCATCAGAAGACTTTTTGCGTACTGTCTGTATTATGATCATTGGCATCTTTATCATGCTAACGATTTTATTAAGATCATTAATTATGCCAATCTATATCATTTTATCATTAATATTAACATATTTTACTTCGGTAGCCTTTGCAGAAATTTTATTTGTGGATATATTAGGCTATGCAGGAGTAAGTTGGGCTGTACCATTTTTTGCCTTCGTTATGTTAGTTGCTTTAGGTGTAGATTATAGCATTTTCTTAATGGATAGATTTAATGAAAATAAATCTTTATCAGTAAAAGAAGCTATGCAGTATGCAATGAAAAATATGGGGACAGTAATTATTTCAGCTGCACTTATATTAGGAGGAACTTTTGCAGCTATGATACCTTCAGGGGTTCTTTCACTCATACAAATTGCAACGATATTGTTAGTCGGCTTATTATTATACGCATGTGTCGTATTACCATTATTCATTCCAGTGATGGTAAACACGTTTGGGACTGCCAACTGGTGGCCATTTAAAAAGGATAATAGTTTCTAGATGGGGCAGTTATAATGATAATTAACGCATTGCACAATTTATTAAAGGTACTTGTAAATATTCCAGACAGTTTATTTTACATCTCAAACAAATAATGAACATCCTTATTAATAAACAGAAGTATTTTGAAATATTGAGCCTGAGTTCAATTAGAGTTGAACTCAGGTTATGTTTTTTTAGTTCATTAATATATGTAAAATCAGTATCAGCTTGCACAAGCATATCCCTTCATCAATTATTTTGCCTTTTACGGCTATATTCATTTTTAAAAAGTTTTTCTCGTAAACTTTGTTGATCTTATTACTAATAATGGACATTAGGGTGAGTTATATGCAGGCAAACCAAATAATTGTATATGTAAAAAAGGTGTTATAACTGTTAGACATATACGTGTTTATATCTTAGAACGAATGCAACAAGAATGTCCTATAAGGATAATTACAAGTCTATATCCTTTTATTCTAGGAAACGTTTGTTTTGTTAGTATTCAAAATAAATAGGTCTTTTGGAAGCTTCATCCAACAAATCTGGTGGTATAATAATTATTAGCATAATATAAAAACAAAGGATTTACGATAGGATGTGCAAAAGTGGAGAAAGTAATAGTCATGAGCCTAGGTAGAGAAACAAATAAATATATTTGTAGACAAGTACGAGAAATAACTGGCCATCGTATTGAAGTAAAAGGGTATTGTATAGGCGATACGGTAGATGAGGATTTCTCAAATTGTATAGTTGTAAATTCGGTAGATTTACAAATAGATAATTTAAGATTGATCAAAATACCACAGCATGTAAAGCATATTTATGCAAAGCGAGTTATCAATCATCAATTTTTAAAAGAATTGATAGATATACCAGCTGGTACTGATGTATTACTAGTGAATGATCATAAGGACTCAAGTTTACACGTTATTAAACAATTAAAAAATTATGGTATCGATCACATCAATTACCATCCTTATTATCCAGGAATCAAACAATATAAACAATTAACACTAGCTATTACACCAGGTGAAACAAAATGGATTCCTGATTGCGTTAACAAAGTGATTGATATTGGAATAAGAAAATTAGACATAACAACAATTATAGAAATACTCCAAGAATTAAATTTACTGTCAGAAAGTAGTGAAGTGTTATCATCTGATTATGTAAGTGAAATAATAAAATTATCAAAAAAATTAACAAAAATTTCTGAAGAATCAGAGCAGATTAAAAATATGTTTCAAACGATAATAGATAATACGAACGATGGGATTATTTACTTAAATTCAAAGGGAGAAATATCTGTAGTAAATGAATTAATGCAATCAATTTTAGGAGAAGAAAAGGATATCATCTTAGGAAAAAGAATTGAGGAGGTATTGCCGAGTCTACATATATGGCAAGTTGAAGAGGTTGATAGAGAAATCATGAAAATAAGCGAAAGAGAGGTTGTAGTAAAAAAAGTTCCTGTCAAAAAGAATGCTTATATAGTTGGGTATTTAATCACTTTTGAAGATGTAATGGAGATCAAAAACATAGAATATGAGCTTAGACGACGTATGAGAAAAACAGATCATAATGCAACATATATATTTGAAGATATTATTGGAAATAGTGATATGATCGTAAAGAATATTAATTTAGCAAAAAGATTGTCATTAAGTAGCTCAACTGTGTTAATACAAGGAGAAAGTGGAACTGGAAAGGAATTTTTTGCCCAATCTATACATAATTTCTCAAAGCGTAAAAAAGGCCCTTTTGTCGCAGTGAATTTTGCAGCATTACCTGTAAATTTGTTAGAAAGTGAATTGTTTGGGTATGAAGAAGGGGCTTTTACTGGTGCTGTTAAAGGTGGAAAGGTTGGACTTTTTGAGCTTGCTCACGGTGGATCGATCTTTCTTGATGAGATTGGAGATACTCCGCTAGAGTTGCAATCTAGATTATTAAGAGTGTTACAGGAGAAAGACGTTCGAAGAGTAGGTGGTTCAAAGCGGATTCCAATTGATGTTAGAGTAATCGCAGCAACAAACAAAGACTTAAAAGAAGAAGTAGCAAAGGGAAAGTTCCGACAAGATTTATTTTACCGAATAAATGTATTACCGTTGTACTCTCCAAGTTTAAGAGAGCGTAGAGAAGATATTCCTCTCTTATTAGCGCATTATTTAAAACGTTTTTCAAATGGGAAAAATATTCCACTAGATTGTTTTTTTGACGACGAAACGATTAGCTATTTAGTAGGTTATCATTGGCCAGGGAATGTCAGAGAATTAGTTAATGTTATTGAATATTTAGTAAACATTAAAAATCCATCTATAAGAATACAAGTTACAGACTTACCAGGGTATGTTTTGTCTGAAAGATTTGACGATTTATGTACAGAGAACGATCGTTTTATCGATGAAGACATGTTATGGCTGCTAAATAAAATTAATGAGCGTAATGGGATTGGCAGAAGAGCTCTTACTGATTTAGCGAAAAGTGAAGGAATTGATCTAGGTGAAAGCAAGATTCGTAGATTACTGAAAAAGATGTATAATTTGGAGTTAATTCATAGTTATACGGGGATGAAAGGGACTGTCGTTACAGAAAAAGGTGTAGCAACATTGTCTAGCTTAAAACTATAAAACACGAAAAATAAAACAAAAATGGATAATGGGATTGATAACGGGACGTTTTTTTGTCCCGTTATTATTTTTCGACAATAAAAAAGCTGAAAAATCGGGGTTTTTCAGCTTTTTTAATTGGCATATTTTTTGCAAATAGTATAATTGATTAAATTTATAGAAAAAGAGAAAGTTGTAACCGTAATGAAGGGGGAAATAATTATGATGGCAATAGGCCAAAGGAGCGAAACAGATTTTCTAGGTACGAAGGGTATTCCAGAAGCTGCATATTACGGATTACAGACGTTGAGGGCAATAGAGATGTTTCCGATCACAGGATATCGGGTACATACTTCATTAATAAAAGGAATCGCTATAGTTAAAAAAGCTACAGCTCTAGCTAATGTTAAAATTGGCGTATTAGATAAACAGATAGGACAAGCTATAGTTCAAGCTACAGATGAGATTATTATTGGTAAGTTGCATGATCAATTCATCGTAGACCCAATACAACCTGGTGCTTGTGCTTCACTTAATATGAACGCTAATGAAGTCATTGCTAATCGAGCGCTTGAAATTATCGGAAGAGAAAAAGGTGATTATTCATTTATTAGCCCAAATAGCCATGTAAACATGTCTCAATCAACGGGTGATGTGTTTCCTACTTCGTTTCGATTAGCTACACTTGATATGATAGATCAACTAATAACAACGATGAGAAATATGGAGCAAGTTATAATACAAATTGTAAATAAATTTGAACAATTATTTCACTTTAGTGACACACACCTACATGATGTTTTCCCTATACGTTTAGGACTAGAATTTGAAAACTACCGAAACATGATCCAGCACGATATTATAAGAATTACTAACTCAAAAGATCAATTATTTAAGATTCATATCGGGGCAAAATCCATAGGAACAAGGCTAAAAGAAGTAACTATTTTTAGCGATCTAGTTGTTGACAATATATCACAAATTAGTGGATTTCAACTGAAAAAGACCGAACAGATCCTTGATGCGAATGAACATACAGTTGTATATTCTGATGTGATTGAAGCTTTAAAAAATAACATGATAAATATATCTAAAATATGTAACGACCTAAGGTTAATGTCGGTTGGATCAAACGCTGGCCTATATAGAAAATCTTTGTCTGCTACATCTGAAATGTCAGGACAAATCAACCCAGTTATAAGCGAAATCATCAATCATATTACTAACCATGTTGTTGGCAATGATCTGAATATTGGAATGTCAACTGAAACAGGAAAATATGGTTTACATGTGATGGAGCCTGTATTAGTTTTTAATTTGATTCAATCAATCAATATGATGAGGAATGGATTTAATGTTTTTACAAATTATTGTTTAAAAAGAGTTGAAGCTGATGAAATGAAAATAATGAAGAATATCGAAAGGAATGTTCCAAGCCTAACTGCACTAACACCATATTTAGGTCATGAAAAAACATCACAAATTGCTAGGCAGGCTATTTTAACTGGCAAATGTGTGAGAGCTGTTTGTTTAAAGTTAGATGTGTTAACAGAAGAACAATTGGATCATATTCTTGATCCTATGAAACTGAAAAATCCAGGAGTTGTTTAAATTTAATGGGTAAGGGGGAGCTGTAAAAGAGTTACAACCAATTAACCTACAGGTGAGACTTTCAATTAGCAGGTCCGATTTAGTATACTAAATCAAAAAATGATTCTTAAGACGGACACATTATTATTCGCTGAATGATAATACCGTTATTTTTCAATTGTATAATATTGCTTTGTGATACAATGGTATTAACAATCAGATGTGCTGTATGTCATATGATTCATAGTTTATTCATAACTTCTAAATTATATATACAAAAATCATCTTTAGAAGACTATGACAATTGTAAGTGAATTTTTCTTACGGTTTTTAGATTAATACAATAGTATACAGTGGCCTAAGAAAATTAAGGGTTGATGTTTGTAGGAGGGGAAACGTGGTACAAAACATTGAAAAGATATGTCAGGAAATTATAGCATTAGATTTAACAAAATATTGGCCCAATTTTAAAAAGGTTGCTTTTGCATTATATGATGAAAAAAATGTGTATCTCTGCAATCACCCAAAATTTATGCCTCAACACTCAGCATTTTGTCAATAGAGCGAAACGATCAATTTGTTGCAGACGCATTAATAATATATGAGGAATGCCCTACTGCTATCATCAATTTAGAACTACATAATGACTATGTAAGTATATTTTCTTTATTAGTTCACGAATTATTTCATGGATATCAATTTCTAAAAGATGAGAAGAGATTTCCAAATGAGTTTGTAGGAATAACTTATCCAATATGCAATGAAAATGTGGAGTTGCGAAGTCAAGAGAGGAAATATTTGTATCATGCAGTAATGGCAGACACCTTGAGAGAACAGAAACAAAATATTAATATGTTTTTACGTTTTAGGAAAAAACGAGAAGACTTAATAGATGAGTTTCTTGTGTATGAAGCACTTATTGAATCAGTAGAAGGTCCAGCATTGTACGTGGAATTAAAGGCATATATGGATAAAAGCCCTCTATCAAATGATGATGTATTAAAGAAATTTGGTGAACAGCTTTTAGACAATAAAGACTCTATGATGAATATTAGGAGGAGCTGCTATAGTTCGGGATTGTTTATATGCTTGCTATTAGATCAAATCACAATGTCGTGGAAGGAAAACTTTTTTGAAACGAATAAATCTTTATATGAGTACCTTTTGCAATATGTCGAACATAAAGAGATAGCTGCTCATGTTGAGGAAGTAACAATTAGTCAAGAAACGAGAAAAATTACTAATGCTGTATCGGAACAAAAGAAAAGCGAGTTCAATGCAATAATTCATAAGCATAGAAGGTAATATTATGATTAGTAATATGGATCCAATGAATATTATCCATATCGACAATATGATATTAGATAAAAATTTTTTACGGATAATCATTAACCAATAATGACTATGTTATTAAACAACCAGTTCTTCGTTATTTTGAAGGTGATATAAGCAATATTACTAAAATACATTTTGTGCTATCCTCGAAACCGATTACTAATAAGAACTCAATAACGATAGAAGGTGTCGGAGAGATAAAAGGTGAGTTTGTTGAAGAAAAAGGCGTAGGTTACTTACAAGTATGTAATTAGTAAATTTAAAACTAGTAAAAAAACTCACTTGACACTATTATTTGTCAAATGAGTTTTTAGTTTGAGTGTTAATAATTTTAGCTATTATTGTATAAACCTATCTAATTAAGAAAAAGAGGGGGACATGATTAATAGCTTTATTTTTTTGTTTGACCATTACCATAAATTCGATATTTAGTTGATGTTAATGCCTCTAGTCCCATAGGTCCTCGAACGTGCAATTTTTGTGTGCTAATCCCAATTTCTGCTCCAAAACCAAATTCAAAACCGTCTGTAAATCTAGTAGATGCATTATGATAAACAGCTGCAGCATCTACAGCATGTAAGAACAACTCAGCATGTTGACTATTTTCTGTTACTATACATTCAGAATGATGTGTTCCATATGTTTTGATATGGATTAATGCTTCTTCAATATGCTCAACAATTTTTATATTTAGTGTGTAATCATTGTATTCTGTGTTGTAATCATCTTCTGTTGCGTCATTAATCCATGGGACGATTTGTTTTGCTTTTGCACAACCTTTTAAATGAACTTTTTCTTCACGATATAAGTTTGCAAGCGAAGGAAAATGAGTTTCTGCAAATTGTTTATGAAGTAAAAGTGTTTCCATAGCGTTACATACTGATGGACGTTGAACTTTTGCGTTTAAGACAATGTTTGTTGCCATAGTAGGATTGGCTTCTTTATCAATATACGTATGACAAATCCCCGCACCTGTTTCAATAACTGGTACAGTGGCATTTTGTATTACATTTTGAATAAGAGAAGCACCTCCTCTAGGAATTACGACATCTACTAAGCCATTTAATATTAACATTTCATTAACAGAAGATCGGTCTGGATTTGATATTAGTTGGATAACATCCTTCGGTATATCCGTTTTATCAAGTACATCATGCATGATTTCTACAATACGTATGTTAGAAGATAGGGCCGATGTCCCGCCTCGTAATATGACTGCATTTCCACTTTTTAAACATAGACCAGCTGCATCTACTGTAACATTAGGGCGTGCCTCATAAATCATGCCAATTAAACCTATTGGGACTGTGACTTTATTTATACATAGACCATTAGTTGGTTGAAATTCATCTATTGTTTTTCCTATAGGGTCTTTAAGATCCACGATTTGTCTTAAGCCGTCTGCTATCGCTGTAATTCGATCAGTGCTTAATGCTAACCTATCTTGTAGAGACTTACTTAAACCGTTTTGTTTACCGTTCATTAGATCTATTTTATTTGCTTCAATAATAGACTTCTCATTGTGGACAAGTGCATCTGCTATCGCAGTTAATGCCTTGTTTTTCTGTTCAGTTGTGATGCTAGCCAGTTGATGAGAAGCTTCTTTTGCAAGATAAGCTTTCTTTTTCACTTCACTCATGATTTAGACCACCTCGTCATTTATTTGTTTTTGTTTATATTTGGGAAAGAAGAACAAACAAAGTAAGGGTATAGGGTCTGCGCTAGTAGGGGGTTTACAGCGTAACCCATTCATCCCGATGAATGACCTCTATACGTTGTACGTCTATTCTATTCTTTACTTCTTCTGTTGAAAGTCCGACTACCGCTTTCAACTGCCAAGATGCATAGTTTACAACCCCACGTCCGATGACATGTTCATTTTCATTTATTACTTCTACAACATGCCCGGGATCGAAATCACCTTCGACTGTAGTCACTCCAACTGGCAGAAGACTTTTACCACAAGAAGATAGCGCATGTTCTGCTCCATTATCAACAGTAATAGTGCCATGTGACATGGAGTGAAAGCCAACCCATTGTTTTTTCATTGGAAGATTATTCAAGTGTGTATGAAAATATGTTCCCTTGCCATTACCGTTTACAGCTTTCATCATATCTAAATATTCACGGGCTCTTCCGACAAACACCAATACTCCTCCGCGCATTGCGATTCTTGCAGCTTCAATTTTTGAACGCATACCTCCTGTACCAACTGATGAACCAGCGTCACCTGCATTATTAAACATATCTTCAGTAATTTCTTCAACAACATCAATTTTCTTTGCATTTCCATCCTTACGTGGATCTGCGGTATATAAACCATCGGTGTCTGTAAATATGAGTAACTGATTTGCTTTTACTAAGTTGGCAACAAGAGCAGATAAAGTATCATTATCACCAAAATTTAATTCCTCTACAGAAACTGTATCGTTTTCGTTGATTATTGGAATGGTTTTTTGCCGTAAAAGCTCCTCAATTGCCATTGATGCATTATGCATTTGTTTACGATTTGTAAAGTTCGCACGTGTTAGTAATATTTGTGCTGTGGTACAGTTGTGTTTAGAAAATACATCATTGTATGCTTGCATTAACAATGCTTGGCCTACAGCAGCAGCAGCTTGTTTTTCGAATAATTGTTTTGGTCGACTCTTATATCCGATTTGTTTAAACCCAGCAGCAACTCCACCGGAAGTAACTAATATTATTTTATAACCAGACTTATAAAGCTCGAACATTTCATTAGCAAAATACGCTATTTTTTGCTTGCTTAGTTCTCCATCAGCTGTTGTAAGAGAGCTACTACCAATCTTAACTACAATTCTTTGTTGCATTCCGTTCACACCCTTATGAGTATATACATATTAATTAAGCTTAATGGTATAGATATTCAATATATTCATTGATAAGTCCTATACTTCGCAATTAATTTTAATTATTATACAGCATATATGCATATAAATAAAAGTAATATTTAATATTTTCAGAGATTTTATTATTGTCTATTTTCTACATGGTTTTGTTAGTTTTTTTACATAGTAACTAGATAAATATAACTAATGAGAAATACTTTTAGATCACACACGTTAGGAAGGTTCAGAAGGGTGTGGCATAGAAGACATGAGTGCAGCCCTTGAACAGTTTTAAATCAAATATGTAATTTGTAATTTGGTAAAGGGGCTTTGTGAAGTAAATAGAGGGTGTTATTACATTGATTATTATTATGTGGCAATAAGCGTATATAAAAATTTATTATCAATTAATGACTTCTACATAGCGCTGAATTTTGTTGTTTAAAATGGAGTAAATATAACAATACAAGTTACGAACAGAGGATAAATGATGTGAGTTAATATGAATGCGTAGCTAGTGCACATATTGAAAAGGGCTGTACTTGTACGGATTGTTCCGTTTCGTACAAAAACGTAAGCACGTATACATCTAGCGTTCGTGGCATCTTTTTGGGTTGGACAGAATCCCATCTTACTGGTTATTGTTAAATAGCAACAATGTTTACGAAAAGAGCGTAAATTTGTTGTAAGTGGTGTTGATCATATTTAATCAGGTGGAGGATGCTAACCACCTGATCATGACATAAAAGAATCATTTGTTAATACGCTTTTTAATAAAATTCAGTTTAGACACTGACATTAGTAAAAAATAAATAAAAGCAACGGCAAATACATATGCAATTTGATTTTGCATGCTAGCGAAAAATAAAGCTCCCATGAGACTAGCGAAGGCTAATAAGGCATTTATATTACCAGAGCTTAATTGAGATTTTTTAGTTTCTTCAGCTTTCATGATGACCACCTACCTCTAAATTTTATGTTATTTTAAAATTTGTTTTCGTATTGTTGATCGATGGGAATTCAATGAGTAGGAGTTTCAACCTGATCTCACATTAGATAACATAAACTCGTACTTCTGTTAATGATTATACACAAAAAAACGGTTAATAATATAATTTCACAATAATTTCAAAATATCATCTTTCATAAAAGAGAGATATTGAAGTTAGTCAATATGTAGCTATAGTGAGGAAGCTTTGAAAAATGGTTAAACCAGCATAGTTGCTAAAGGTATCTTTAATATAATGTTTTTAATAAAATGATTTTGAATTATTTTTTTAAATGTATTTGCATTTTTTGCTTCTTATTGGTACTATTAATTAGAATTATTTTTGTTCGTATGTAAGGATAGAACGAGTGTTAAACTTTTCATCTGAATATCATTAAGAGCAAGAATAGTAATACAATGTGGGAAACATCCACACAGGAGGAAGTATAATGGTACAAGGTAAAGTTAAATGGTTTAACTCAGAAAAAGGTTTTGGATTTATCGAAGTTGAAGGTGGAGACGATGTATTCGTACATTACTCAGCTATTTCAGGTGACGGATTCAAAACTTTAGAAGAAGGTCAAGAAGTATCATTTGAAATTGAAGAAGGTAGCCGTGGACCACAAGCTACAAACGTTCAAAAATTCTAATTCATACTTTTGAAAAGAGACTCATCTTGAGTCTCTTTTTTTATCAATTCACTTTTCTTATACTTTCTTATTATTATTATAAATTATAACAGCAAGGTGTTGTAAGATATGACCTGATCGAAGGTCCCACGAACGAAAGTTGCATTTTAGATAATTGCTTCATTATAAAAAGGGTGACTAAGAAGAGGCTTGTTCGAAATTTCTATATGTAAATATTAAAGAGTATGTCACAATAGAAATGTTTCCCAGCTTTATTCATAAGTCACCCTCAAATAAAAACAGGTAAGTAAAAAGGTTTAATTGATTATAACATAGTTTTTTCATAATCAAAAATATAATTATTTTTTATTTATTTGAGGCAAATGATTCATTTCGATATTCCAAACCAAAATGAAATGAATAAACAGAAAGGATGAATTGAATGGAGAAGATTTATTTTGATTTTTGGTACTTAAAATCTGAAGAGGTAGAACTAGATGGTTCCGATACAGCTCGAATTAGTTACGAAATTGCAATTGGTGTATTTGCTGATCCCGATTACAATCATTTATTAGATGATATTAGAATTACTGGTTTAGATAAAGATCAAATGTTAATGTTTAAGATTGACAAACCGGAAGAATTATTCTCTAAATTAGAACAAGAGGGGTTACAGAGTGTTGTTGCAGATATCAAGGCTACTGGTTCATATACAGTTATGGGTAGTATTGAGGTAAACATTAATGAGTAAATAGTTTAAACTCATTATTTTTACGCATGCAAAGAGTGGTGAAAACACCACTCTTATTGGAATCCAATATGTTGAGGAGTGTATAGGTTGTCGATTACAGGAATTCGCAACCAATTATCTTTATGATAGTGAAATTTTGGCATCCTACTATTTGCTGTGTAACGTTAGTTTAGCTTTTTTCTCTTTCTATAGAAGCTCTTTATTTTTTAATAAAATCCTGTACATACACAACCTACAATAATTAACAGAACAAAAATGACTATGACAAAAGCAAACATTGAACCAAATCCAGAACCATAACCATCCACCATAACTTTTCCTCCTTTCCGGAATATACTATAACCTATGTTAGAATGGGTGATTTGCGTGTACGAATGTCCATAATTAAATCGTCTATTTTCTGAAACTCTTGTCGTAAATAAGGTAATTATTATTACTTAATTAAAGTCTCTAGGTGGAATGTTGTACAAATTTTAAATGAAGGGGTTACACTGATTGCTGTTAATGTTTATTAAGAAAATTGATAATGAAAACAACAGCCTAGGTGAAAATGCAATTCATATAGGGATTATCATGTAAATATAAGTTAATCAGTTAAGTTTTTTTAAATGATGGAATAGTTGTACCTAAAATATATACTGATTCTGAATATGAGCCGTTAAAAAAGTATGTTGTTATCGAGGATTTCCTTATGTTTATTTTCCGACTTTCCTATATACATATCTTGAAACAACGATGAAAAATACAAGTAATGATAGCTATAATATCACTACAATAATAGTTCTAGCGATAGTAGTTTTTTAAATGTATTGAGAGGAGTTTGCTATATGACTGTTAAACGTTGCGAATGGGTAAATGATGACCCTTTATATATACATTACCATGATAAGGAGTGGGGTGTACCTGTTTATGATGGCCGTCTTTTGTTTGAGTACATTTTGTTGGAAGGAGCACAAGCGGGATTAAGTTGGTACACCATTTTAAAAAAGAGAGAGAACTATCGCAAAGCATTTGATGGGTTTGATCCTGAGTTAATAGCTAAATATGATGAAGAAAAGATTCAAAGCTTATTAAATAATAAAGGGATAGTTCGGAATAAGTTAAAAATACGAGCTGCTGTTACAAATGCACAAAGCTATTTAAGGGTGGTAGAAGAGGTCGGCTCTTTCTCTAATTATATTTGGTCATTCGTTGATGGAAAGCCTATCCAAAATCACTTTCAATCTATTGAAGAAGTACCGGTTTCAACTCCAATTAGCGATGCACTTAGCAAGGATTTAAAAAAGCGAGGTTTTAAATTTGTTGGAACAACAATTTGTTATGCTTTTATGCAAGCTGTTGGTATGGTAAATGATCACGTAGTAGATTGCGTATGCAATCAATCGTCATAATTTCCAAGCTAACATCCTTAAGTAATGGGAACAAATTACAAACGTTCGTTCATTGGTATGTAAGTGATTTCCAAGGCAAGATTGCATTACTTTAAAGAATATCAAATAGAGAGCATGAAATAAAAGCAGTTGATTAAATGCTTTGTATTTTATGCTCTATTTGTTATATTGCAAGATAATGAATTAACAAACGGCTCTAGCGACAGTAAAAAGTACGATAACTAATAGAATAAACAACACAACAATTACAGCGAATGAACTATTACTAGATGGACCGTAACCATGACTACAAGATGGACCGTAACCATAACTTCGTGACACACCGTAACACATGATAGTTTCAACCTCCTTTCAAGTTGTATATATAAATACTTAAAATTGTACCCGTCTAGCACACAACATTACAATTACATAAGACGATAATTAATAGGATAAATAATACGATAACCAAAATTGGAATGAAGGTAGTAGTATGACTCATTTTTTAAAACCTCCTATCAAGTGAATAATATGGTTTAAGGCTGTTTTCGCATTGATTGTTGCTTTTTCGTTATTAGATCTAAGACGTAACCCCTTGCGTTCGTGACATCTTTTCTATTTGTATGAGCTTTCATAAAACAGATCATACTGTCCATGTTTTAGTAATCATAGCAAAAACGTATAAGAAAAGAATCTTTCTTTAATATAAAAAATGTAAGAATAAGGTAATAGAGATAGATGAAAGATAAGGTTGGTGGTAGTAATAATATATGAACTCGTAATTGCTTTGCTTGTACGAATTAATTGGTAATAGAATACATTTTTATAGCAGTTTGGCGGTTATATTGATATGGACACTTTGATATAGGGCTTTGTAACGGCCTGAAATGTAAAAGAATTTATGTTATCATAGTTTAGTGAGTCTATTAGTTTAGATACAACATATGTGGAGGCAACTATGATAAAGAAACTAGTGAAATTGTGTATAATAGTTACATTTATGTGCTCCATTAAAATAAATAATTATATTGCTTATGCATCAGATGAACCGACCTTCAACATTAATAGTGAAGCGGCATTTTTACTTGATGGAAGCACTGGAGATGTATTATATAGTAAAAATGGCGATCAATTAATGTATCCAGCAAGTCTAACCAAAATATTATCGGCTATTATTGCTATAGAAGAAGGAAATTTAAAGGATCAAGTTACAGTAAGTGAAAATGCCAGGAATGTTGATGGTACACGAGTTTATCTAGAGGAAGGTGAACAAGTTACCTTACTTAAATTAATTCAAGGTTTATTAATTAATTCGGGTAATGATGCTGGTGTAGCTATTGCTGAATACTTTGATGGCAGCGAAGAAAAATTCGCTGAACGAATGAACAAATTTAGTAAAGAAAAAATAAATGTTCAACATTCACAGTTCCAGAACCCACACGGTTTATTTGATCCTGAACACTATACAACAGCCTCAGATATGGCTGAAATTACTAAATACGCGATGAAAAATGATACGTTTCGTGAAATATTTGGTACAGTGGAATTAGACTGGAAGGGCACGGGCTGGGAAACGACTCTATATACACATAACGAACTATTAAGATGGTATGATGGCGTTACCGGTGGCAAAACAGGGTATGTTGATGAATCAGGTCATACATTAATTACCTCTGCAACAAAAGGAAACTTAAACTTAATAGCAGTTGTTTTAAAAGCATCTTCTAAAAATCTGGCCTATGATGATACGACTGCACTTTTTGATTATGGCTTTGAGAATTTTATAAAGAATGTGATTTCAAAAAACAAACAATTTCTTGACGAGCAAAATAATGAATATTTCCTTTCTGAAGATGTGACCTATACTAAAAAAAGTAACGAAGATGTTTCATTATCGACCGATGAGCAAGGAGTGCTAAGCATTTTAGGAGAACAAAATAGAGTAATAAATACGTATCAGTTGGAAAACGTTGACATGAATGAGAAAATGAAAGATGGAGAACAAACAGAGGCTGCTGAAAACGAGGAAGGTAGTTTGTTGATAACTTCATTTATGTTTGTGAGTCCATTGTTTGTTTTTTTTATCATGATTTCGGTTTATAGAAAAAGGAAAAAGAATGTTTCTTATTATAAAGAGGCAAACTAGTTATTAATTCCTTATATAGGGATGCTGAAGGTTACAATGCCCAAGAAGGTATTGTAACTTTTTTAATATTATTTGGAGGCAGGGACATTGTGATGTTTCAATTAGAAAATGTTACTTATAAGAACATTTTACAACTAAAATTATTACAAATTCAAGGTGGCAGTGTAACAAGTATTATCGGGAAAAGTGGATCAGGAAAATCTACTTTATTAAAGTTGTTAAACAATATGATATCAAGTGATAGTGGCGTAATTTATTATAATGATAAATCTATAGAAGAGATAGAGCCAGTTGAATTAAGACGTCAAGTAGTAACTTTAACACAATATCCTGCCATTTTTGAAGGAACTGTTAAAGACAATTTGCTTTTAGGACTTAAGTTATCAGAGAAGAATTATACAACAGTGAATGATGAAGTCTTATCAAGAACGTTAGCAATGTTTAACTTACAAACTAAGTTGGGTGTAGATGCGAATAAATTGTCAGGGGGAGAACAGCAGCGTCTTGCCTTTGCACGAATAACGCTTATGAAAGCGCCTGTGTACCTATTAGATGAGCCCACATCTTCTCTTGATGAAGAAACAGAGGATTTGGTTATGGATCGGTTTATTTCTCGTGCAAAAGCAGAGCAAACAACTGTTGTCATGGTAACACATTCTATGAAAGTCGCGGAGACATACTCAGATTTTATAATAAACATGGAAGATGTTAATGCTTATAAATGATACATTTAATGAGTATATGACAAAAAAGTAATTTTCTTATCTTCTCAAAACATATAGCAAATACCAACAGTGATATAGGATGTGAAAGCTATGAATACGATTGAAGATATTTCACTAATTCAACTATTAAGCGCATATATATTTATTATTATTTTATTATTTATCGTAAAACGGAAGGGCATAAGTAGAGAACGAGAAATCTTAATTGCTTCTATACGCATGACTTTCCAATTAATATTAGTTGGGTACATACTTACTTATGTATTTAAACACTCTAACCCTTGGTTAACTATTATTATAATATTACTTATGGAATTATTTGCTGTTTATAATATTTTCAAAAGGTCAAAGGAGACTATTTCATCAGAGCTAAAATGGTATATAACGATCTCGTTATTTATCGGAACAATAGCCACGATATTGTATTTCGACTTTGTCGTTATCAATTTTATGCCTTGGTATGATCCTAGATATTTTATTCCTATTTCAGGCATGATCATTGGCAATGCAATGACTGGTATTAACTTGGGAGTGAATACGTTAATAGAAGGAATGAAAAGTAAACGACATTTGGTCGAATCTGCCCTTATGCTCGGGGCAACACCAAAAGAAGCTTCTAAAGCCATAGTTAATCAAGCATTTGATGCAGCTATCCTACCAACGATAAATAGTATGGTTGGTATGGGAATTGTTTTTTTACCAGGAATGATGACAGGAGTTATCCTATCAGGAGCTGATCCTTTAGTTTCAATAAAATACCAAATTGCTATTGTTTTAGGCATTACTGGAAGTGTATCATTATCAGTTTTCTTATTTATCCAGTTCGGCTACAAAACATTCTTTACTAATCGAGCCCAATTAAAATAATTTTAACGAGACGGTCCCCCATCATAGTAGTACGTTCATGTGATGGGGGACTGATGCTGTATATGTGTTGATAATCATATACGAAGTTTAGTTTTTAATTTCACAGTACTTGATTTTTAAGAATAGTAATCTCGGCTTCGAGATAAATTTGTGAATTTTACATAAAAATGAGCATAACAATAAATACATGAGACAATCTTGGTGTTTGCCAATGTGATGAGTGAGGAAATTACTGAATTTTAATCAACTGTATTATTGGAGAAAATCCTAAAAGGAAAAAGTATAGGTTTGATTTTTATTGAGCTTGTAAAAAATCAAAAATTAAGGCTTTATATTTTTTTCATCGCATATAATCGTAGAGTCCAATATTGCGTTTCTTTACGAAACAAATAGATACTGTTTTAGTAGAAGGCATGAAGCTTGGACAAACAGGTCCAGAAGTATGTCCTAAGGTCTTATAAAGCCATATATGCAAGGGTGTAAAATGAGTTTTGAATCTTATATTTAAAGAGTGATAAAAACGCAAATTGGCTTAAGAATAAATGGCAATGTAGTAATAATGAGCTATTGTTGTGCGTATATTGTTAAATCAATATTCCCATAACGTTGAAATAGAGCAATTAATATAAAAAAATGGAGGGAGAGGAAGGGATGATTGTCGATATCCATAACCACATTTTATATGGATTAGACGATGGGGCTACAACATTAAAGGATACAATTGATATGGCAAAGAAAGCTATTCAATTTGGAATAAGCCATGTTGTTGCTACGCCTCATCACGATTTAAAAAAATACTATAATCCTCCAACAAAAATATATGAAAAAATAGACGAAGTTAATAGACTATTAAAATCTGAAAATATGCCGTTAACGGTTTGTCCTGGTATGGAAATTGGCATATATGAAGATATCATTAAAGATCTAGAGAGTAATAAGCTCATATATTTGAATGATTCACATAAATACTTGTTAATTGAATTACCAAATGAATATATACCTCGTTACACTGAAGAAATATTTGAAAAATTAAAATTTATGGGATACGTACCGATCATTGCTCATGTTGAAAGGAATGCTGAAATTCGAAGACACCCAACTAAATTATTACATTTAATTAACCAAGGTGCATTAGCGCAAGTTACAGCTGCTAGTGTAATTGGCTTATTGGGACATAGATTACAGAAAGTAACATTAGCATTAATTAAGCAAAACCTTGTTCATTTCATAGCATCAGATGCACACAATACAAATACTCGATCTTTTGATTTAGTATGTGCATACAAGTTTCTTGACAAAAAATTATCAATACATTATTCGAACTATTTCAAGGAAAATGCTCTTCATATTATTAAAGGAACACCTATTATAACGGCTGTCAAATTACAAAAAAGGAAGAAATTATTATTTAATTTAATACGGTAAATTCAGCTTCTCATAACGTACACAAATAAGATTGTTGTTTAAAGACTCTTTTTGCATTCATTGTGAATTCGAACAAAGATATCTATGTGAAAATTAAGTTTTTACACTCATCAAATTATTGGTTAAGAAAGGATGTTTTCGTCTGGATTTTTATTTTTAGAATGAAAAAGGCTATTTAAAGGAGAGCAATTAAAGCTATTTATATGAAAGGGGGTAGGATTTTGAAAGTATTAGTCACCGGGGGAGCAGGATTTATTGGTTCACATATTGTAGAAAGACTTGTGCGAGAGAATTATGAAGTTTCTGTAGTAGATAATATGTCAAATGGGGCAAGGGAGAATATTCTTGGACATGTATGTGTTCATCAAGTTGATATTACAAGCTCTGATCTTGAAGATGTATTTTCAAAAGAGAAACCGACATTCGTTATTCATCAAGCGGCACAAGCATCTGTCCCTTATTCAATGGAAAATCCGTTGGACGACAGCAAAATGAACATACAAGGTACAATTAATTTACTGCAATGCTGTATCAAATTTAATGTAAAAAAAATCATTTTTGCGTCAACAGCTGCGGTATATGGTAAACCTCATACGATTCCTGTGGATGAAAGTCACGTACTCCGCCCAAAATCGTTTTATGGTGTGTCGAAGTTATCTGCAGAAATGTACATTCAGTTATACGAAAGTATGTATGGGCTCAAATATTGTATTTTAAGATATGCTAATGTCTATGGGCCAAGGCAAGGAATGAAAGGTGAAGCTGGCGTTATTTCTATCTTCTTAAACAAAGTCCTTGAAAATGAGCGGATTGAAGTTTTTGGTAATGGTGATCAAACGAGAGACTTTATTCATGTTAAAGATGTCGCAAACGCAAGTTATCTTGCACTAAGCGGTGGTGATAATCAAATAATGAATATTAGTACAGGGAGTCAAACGTCAATTAACGAACTAATAGATTTGTTGTCAAAGGCTATGAATAGAGTAATTAAACCTGTGTATGTGACAGCAAGAGAAGGTGATATTAATAAGAGCTATTTAAGTAATAGTAAAGCACAAAAAATGTTAAATTGGTACCCAAATTTCCAACTGGAACAAGGAATTAATAATACTTTAAAATACCTGAATAAGGTAGGAGAATAATAGATTTGTAAAATAGATAAACAAATGGAAAGTCAAAAAGATAACACCTAATGGATACGTATCCAGATTAGTGATTTGAAGTTACTTTATTTGGTACTAACATTGTTATAAATATTAATTGTTAGATAAGTAAACTCTTCGTTTTTTGTCTTTTAAACCGCGTTTTATATAATCGATCTTCAAATTTATTGTTTTTCTGACTATGCTTATGCATTTTATCACAGTAAAACACTCTTTTCGTAGGCTTAATGGTATTTTATTTAAAAATGGACAAAATGAAGAGTTCTATAAACTTAATAACTGTAAAAATAGAAAAGTACTATCTTGGAACGTATAGCAACAATCAATGATAAAACAGCCTAGTAAAACTGTTGCATTGATTTAAATCTGATTTATCATTAAAATTAACAATATAGATTATGAAAACATCCTTTTTATTTGTAGAGAGTTAGTAGCACTTATATATCATTATTCACTTTGAGTTACAAAACAAATTTGCATACAGGGAAAGAACGATGATCATAACAGAATGTATACTTTGGAAGTTATAATATGTAGGTGGCGTTTTAATTAGCGTTAACTGGGGTTAATAATTTTATGTAGATTTTTAATACTTCAATTAGTTCTTCATTTTCATCTATTATTTGGAATGTAGAGTATTTAAATGTACCTTTTAACAACGTATCATTTCTTCTGATTTCAATATCTTGATTGTTTTTTAATAATGTAAGAAAACCAGCAGTATCCCTTCTTAAATAGCTGATAATTAGATCTCCTGAATCGATATCGACAATTTGTATTTCGATATGATCATTATCATCATTTTCTAATACTACAATATTACTATCACAATATCCCTCATTCGTTTGGGGAATAATGGAGTGTAACTTATAACCAGCTTGCTCCTCTTCATATAAAATTGACTCTAATTCAACAAGGTTTTCCCGTTCTAATTGACCAGAGATTTGATAAACTTTGTAATCCATATACATACCTCCTACATTATCATTGAATGTACAATTCAACAAACAAAGAAAAGTTCCTGTTAAATTTTAAAAAAATTCTATTTTAACTGACCCCTTACCTTTAAAACCCATTGGTTAGACCAATCAATCTTTGCTTCCCCATATCATACCAACACAAATATCCTAAGACACGTTTAAATTAGGTAATCTTACATGCCAATGTGTTACCAAATTTTGATTGTATATGTGAACATTGAATTACAAATAAAACCATATCGTTTACAATAAACATAATTAAATCTAAAAGGTGTGAACGAAAATGGGAATTATTTTAGCAACAGAAAAGGATGTAGAATGGATTAATAACCAGTATAAGTTAGCAGGATTTGTTCCAAGTGATTTGAAAAACGAAATAGTTGCAATTGTAACTTACAATGGAAAAAAAGCAGGTGTAGGACGCTTAGTTCAAATTGATAAGGATAACCTGGAAATGGGAGGTGTTTATATTCTTCCAGCTTACAGAGGGCATAAATTAGCACAAAAGCTAGTATCTTTTTTAGTTCAACAAGCAAGAAAAGCAGATGCTCCTAATGTTTATTGTATACCCTTTGAAAATCTTGGAAACTTTTATAAAAAATATGGATTTAAAAAAGTTGATCTTCAAGAAGATGAAATTCATGAAACGATTATTGCTAAATATAACTGGTGCTTACAGGAATACGATAAAAATGTGTTGTTGTTTAGATTATAACTGAATAAGGTCAATACGTTTATGAAAATAAGTAAGAGATATTGCATAAGAGGAGTATACTAATGGAGGTTCTGTAATTAATCTCATTTCTAAATATTACTATCGTTTTCATTCAATTAAACAAGCTGGAGAACACTAGCTGAAATGGGCAGAGGGAGAATCATAGAATTTTAACAAGAGGTTTATTTAGAACACCATTAAGAGAATAGCTTGAGTAGTGGCTATATTTTGTACTAAAAAATCAAGAGAAGGGAGAATAAAACTTTATATAATGACATGATGTTATGAAAATAGCCCTACCGTTAGAATTGAGTAGGGCGTTTTATATGATTATTTACTTGTATGATAAGTAGTTACGTTAATGCATCTGCAATTATTGTTAAGAGTGACGAGCGATTCTCCTGTTCCATTATGTAAGATAGATAGACGATACATGTGACAACCGAGAGGTGGGTGATCACAGACTGTATTGTTTGGAGTTAATGTGTATAATTGTTGATCTCTTTCGTCTACAAGATTGTAACTACATAAAGTTGTAGTAGTATGACCTGTAATTCGCTCTACAACATAATTTACATTAACTACTTCACCACTCCCGACAGAAGCTTGTATGCCTACCATTGTGTCCACTTTTGCAATCATATCTATATCTGTGACATGAACCATATCTGTAGTTAAAACGATAGGCATAAAGGGAGTTCCAGTCTCTAACAATGTGAAAGGAGTATTTTCACACTTACAGAATATTTTGCTGTCTTTCCCTTGGCAATAACAATTTGTCATTACATCTATCTACTAACTAGTTAATGAGTGATTACTTAGATGTGAAACTGATAATTGTCTAGGAATCGAAATTTTTTTCTTAGACTAATGAATTGATTATTCGGGTTACTTATAGCAATGAGTTCATTATTATTGTCTAGAATTAATTAATAAAAGCTCCATTTTATAATTAATTGTTGAACGGAGTGGTTTGGGACAATGTAATGTATACCATTTAATATGGGAAGAAGAAAAGTTTGTGTGTAAAGCATATTAATAATATTCTTCTATTACGTAAAAGTCATTGTATTTTTATAATAATAAAATACTGGAATTAGTAAAAAATATTAATATTACTATTATTGGATTACCTTACTAATAGGAGAAGCATATGCAAGAAAAACTACAACCTCATCAAATATTTGCTCTTATTTATATGTGTCAAATCAGTGTAGGTATATTTAGTTTACCCCGCATAACAGCTGAAGCATTTGGAACAAATGGGTGGCTTGGAATTGGATTAGTGTCCGTATTTTTTGTTGTACATATACTTCTTATCGGCTTAGTCTTTAGTTTTGGAAAGGGACGTACAATTTTTAATATTATGGATGTACTACCGAAGTTCCTTTTATGTCCACTTTATATTTGTGTTGCATTGCTTTATGGTGCCCTTGGAATATTGATAGCCAAAAATTTCCAATTAATACTCAGTATGCTTTATTACCCGAACATGTCTATTTTATTTGTTGTCTTAATGGCTATATTAACATATTGGCTTGTTCGTAGAGGAATTTATCATATCGCTAAAGCAACAGTTGTATTTTTTTCAACGATATTAATCGCGCTCCTATTAGGGTTTCATATACCAGAATTTTCGTTCACAAGATTAACTCCATTTTTGTTTGAAGGGGAAAAGGAAGTATTAATGAAAGGGAACCAAGTAGGCTTACACTTTCTAGGTGTTGAGATTGCTTTACTTTTTATACCTTATATTTCGAAACTGAGTACTGCTGTGAGACCTATATTATTTGCTCATCTCTTACTCACATTTATTTATCTAGCTACTTGTTTTATATCGTTTGGATTTTTTAGTTTTGAGCAATTAGTAAATGATGTATACCCTGTTATAACACTGCTTGAATATGTTGAATTTCCAATTGTCGAAAGAGTTGAAGGTTTTGTTGTTAACTTATTCATGTTTGAAGTCCTAGTTACCATTGTCTTATTTTTTTGGGGAGCAGACCAATTTTTACAGCAAGCTTTACCAAAAATTTCACCACGCTTATCAATACTATGTTTATTAGTCATTTCTTCTTTAATCACAGCGTTTATAAATACAAGGAGTGAATTAGAGCTATGGATATACTGGCTCCGATCAGGTGAACTATTAATAGCAATGCTGTTACCCATTTTTTTGTTAATTCTTCTAGGAGTACACCATTTATATAGAAACAAGTGAATGTAGGAGTACGAGTATTTATTAGTTGTTTTCGTAATAATTATTGCTTTTCGTGAATGATATAAGCACGTACAACTAACATCAGTTGCATCTTTTCTTCTTCTCTTGAGCTTTTATAAAAATCATCAAAAATCCATTGTTAATAAAAATTACAACATAGTTTACAAAAAGAGCCATGGGTTATTACCAAGAAAAAACAGCTCTCATGTAGAGCTGTTTAGTAAAAAGTGTAATGGATGTGTCTTGATTTTTAAAAAAGAGTGACTAATATTCAATGATCATAATTTAAGTCCAAAAAAATAGTCCTCTTCACCCTGTGAGAGAAAGGACTAAAATGAAAAAGAGAAAAATTGTTTCACCACTTAGTAAGTATTATGAACTATAAATATGTCAGCAGTGTGCTGAAAGTGTGACAATTTTGTGACATTTTACTGACGAATAAATATCCTATAAATTAACATGTTATCCATTTATTTTATTTATATAAGTACGATATTTTTAAAACTTTTTTCAATCTAATTCGTTTAATTAATTGAGTAGGAAATATGATAAACATTATTTACAATGTTGCAGATAAAAAAAGTTAGTATTTCTATAAATTCTAGCTATAGAAATACTAACCGTAATTACACTACGTAATAATTAAATTGAATGGCTATTTATTTACCGATAAACATTTGAGTCCAGTAATTTCCTTGCTCAACATATCCTACACCAATGTGAGTAAAACTTGAGTTAAGGATGTTTTTACGATGACCTTCACTGTTCATCCAAGCATTTACAACTTCCTGTGGTGTTTTTTGACCGTATGCAATGTTTTCTCCAGCTGACTTATAAGTTATACCGAATTTCTTCATCATATCAAACGGAGAACCATATGTTGGACTATTATGATCAAAATATTTGTTAGACTGCATATCAGCAGACTTAGTACGAGCAACTTTACTTAGACTCTCGTCTATTTTTAATGCAGGAAGTCCGCTTTTAGCACGTTCTGCATTTGTTAATTCAACTACTTGAAGCTCAAATTGACTTAATGCTGAAGATTCCTGTTGTGGTTGTTCTTCCTGTGGCTTTTCAGGCTGTGTTGGTGCACTTGTCGGTGGTTGAACAACAGGAGCTTCTTCTATAGGTGTATTATTCGATTGTTCTTCAGTAGATGGTTGAGTTGGGATGTCAAGCTTAATATTGTACTGTTCGCTCAATTGTTGTAACAATTGTTGAATCATTTCATTTATTGTTTCTTGTGGGATCTGTGAATGTACTTCATACTTTATAATTGGTTTTATTGTGGTTTGATTACTTTCTGCTGAACTCATCCCTGGTGAAGCAAATTGATTACTTTCTGCTGAACTCATCCCTGGTGAAGCAAATAATAGAGTCATAGCAGTTGCGGTAGATAGTAATATTCCTTTTTTCATAGTGTTTATTCCTCCTCGGTGTTTAAGAAAATTGTATCTAGTTTTATTTCTCTCTTACATCAACTATATCATGCAATTTTTGTAATAATTAAGGGAGAACATGCCAGTGACATATATAAGGAAGTTCTAATCGTTTTAATTCGATGAAAACGATGATTACTTAAGTGAATATAAGACATTTCCAAATAAATCCATCAAGATTTATCTTGCTATTAAAATCCATCAAAGATAAATATTACATTTAATTGACGGTTGACATATTTTCTATTACTAACTTTTAAGACAATTTCATTACAAATTGTTAACAAGCACTGTTATATGTTTGTAATATTATAAATAGGATTAAGGTAAAATTTAACAAAGAGGTTAGGTGAGGGGGTGCTGAACTTCTTGTTGAACATTAGAAAATCGTAACTCTATATACATGTTCGATGTACTGTTAATGAGTTACGATTTAAATACTAATTATAAATTAAGATTTTCCTGTTTAAAGAAGTTAGGCGTTATAAGTGCATTATTATATTCTTTGTGAAAAATGTGAGTTGTTGCAGGGGATACAGGTGGGATTAGCCATGTCCAATCCCCAGTAACTTGTCTCCCGCAAGCTCGTTCTTTTTGTTCAAACATCTTAAATTGTTGACTTGCAGTATGATGATCAACAATACTAACGCCATCACGTTTATAAGAGTGTAACACAGCTGTATTTAATTCAATAAGTGCTCTGTCCTTCCAAAGATTAGCTTGCTTTGTCGTATCAAGTTCCATTAAAGATGCTAACTTGGGAAGTAAATTATATCTGAGTTCATCTGCGAGGTTTCTTGCTCCAATTTCTGTTCCCATGTACCACCCGTTAAATGGAGCAGCTGTGTATTGTATACCTCCAATTTCTAATTTCATATCAGCGATAATTGGAACAGCATACCATTTAATATTTAAATCTTTAAACCAAGGATATTCTGGATGTTCTAAATGTACTTCAATGACTTTTTCTTTAGGGATATGAAAAAACTTAGGTATGTTATTATTTATTTGTATGACAATCGGTAATAAATCAAAGTGTGTACCTTCACCTTTCCACCCAAGCTGTTGGCATTGTTTAGTGAAGGGGATGGAGCTTGGGTCTCCGATTACACCATTGTCCGTTTCATAGCCAGCGTAACGAATTAATTGATGGTTCCAGATCCTTATTTGCTCGTCTTTCTTCATTGGGTTAAAAATGGTTATGGTGGATCTAATATTGCCGTTGTTTGAAGCATAATCAATATGTTTAAACAATGCATCACTTATATCTTCTTCAGTTGTGAGGTGACGAAAATCAAAAACTTTTAGGCTGTCCCAAAAGAGTCTGCCAATACATCGATTACTATTGCGCCAGGCTACCTTAGCCCCATATTCTAACTCATCAAACGTGTGCGAGTAAGTGCCATGTTCAGTAATTTCTTCTTTTATGCACGTTATTCGATCATTCACTTCTCGTTCTGTTTTTTTAAATTCCGTGTAACATTCTTTAATAAATTTCTGTGCTTCTTGAAGTAACAAGTTGTTCAATGAATAGTCCTCCAGTTTTTCTACTTCACCGAAAGTGTAATAGAAATTAAGTTAAACTTCAAGCTATACATGAATATTAGCTGATAATGAGTTGGGGATGAGAATGTTAAAAGTATTTTCCGGTTAAGGTGAAAGTTTGAAGAATGCTATTGTAGGGGTTTACTTAAAGTTATTTTTCGCATTGATTATTGTTATTCTTTCCAAAATTTAATTGCGGATTGTATTAAAACTTGCAACATCTTGTACTTTATAATTTTAACAATTATAAATACCTTGTTTGCCATCTAAAATAAATAAATAAATAGGAACAAAGTGTATCATAAGAATAAAAAAGCCACCAATCTTCAAACTGTTCATTTGATTGGTGACTTTAAAGTTATGATTCTAGTTATTTACTAATAAACATTTGAGTCCAATAGTTACCTTGTTCAACGTAACCAACACCAATATGAGTGAAGCTAGAGTTTAAAATGTTTTTACGATGACCTTCACTATTCATCCAAGCATTCACAACTTCTTGAGGTGTTTGTTGACCGTAAGCAATATTTTCTCCAGCCGATTTATATGTGATACCGAACTTTTTCATCATATCAAACGGCGAACCATAAGTTGGACTATTGTGATCAAAATATTTGTTTGACTGCATATCGGCAGATTTAGTACGTGCTACTTTACTTAATTCCTCATCAATTTTTAACGCCGATAATCCATTTTTTGCACGCTCAGCATTCGTTAAATCTACAACTTCTTGTTCAAACTTGCTTAAAGCGCTTGACTGTTCAGTAGTTGGCTCTTTAACTTCAGTTTGTGGAGCAGGTTTAGAAGTATTTTGCTCAACTGGTTTTGGTTTAGCTATTTCTTGTTCAGGAACAGTTACATTTCCATTATTTAAAAGTTTTTTAGCTTCAGTTAAATCAATATTATATTTCTCAGCAATTTGATTGAGCATATCTTGTATATTTACATTGCCCTCTGTCATTTGCGTCATTATTTTTTGTAAATTTGGAGTCACTTGACCTTCATTAAATGTGATTTCTTGTGGGGTTGGACAATCTATTTTAAAATTAGAAGTATTATTATTTGGGTTACTAGCTGCAGAACTCATTCCAGGTGAAGAGATTAATAACGTTACAGCTGCTGCAGTTGATAATAAGAATGTTTTTTTCATATTGTTATTCCTCCTCGTTGTTTATCTTACATATCCACTATAACATCTCTTTTTTGTCATATTTATGGTTGAAATACCCAATATAAAAGAAAGAATAGTTAAATAACTGATAAAACATTGAGAGATCAAGGCTGAGCGACAGAGATAAAGGTTTACGTGCATATGGTGAAATACCATATATAAACATTAAAGAGAAATATTACATTGATATAAGTATTGACAACTTTTTAGATAGCACTATTTACTACAATTTTATTACAGCTTATTACATAATTTTGATGATATATAACATATTTGTAAAAAATGATGAGAAGGGATACATTGAATTCTTCTGAATTTTAGTAGATATGGATATAATATCTATATCGTGCTCTTTTTAAATGCGATTTAAGATTCTCCATAAACATATTTAGCCAAGTGGGGCAAATGTGGCGAAGAAAAGTTTGTACTATATACTATAAAGTCAAAATAATAAAAAAATCTGTTAGTAAATTCTTTTTCGATTTACACGACATAAACAAGCTAACAATGTCGGAAAATAATGCGCAGCAAATAGTTGTGCATTTTTTATTGGCTAAATTACATAACGCTTCATTTAAAGTCTCTTTTTATGACAATGAAAGCAACAATAAAATGAATTTGATTAAAGAAACGCATCACATCAATCAATTAGTTTAATTTGTCAAAAATCGAAGAGCATACAGTTGATATAAGAATGAAAAGGTATAAATATCGGTTTCTCTTTCGTAACAGATTTGCATAGAAAAGAGGTGTCTAAAAAGTATAAATGCAGACTTTAAGACACCTCTTTTCTATGGCATATAATAGTTTTGGCTAACTATATTAAAAGAATCTTAAGAAGTTCTTCATAGTTATATGAGCTTATAGTTAATAAATATCCAGTATATTAGTAGTAACTTAAAAATTACATTTGCTGAATGATTGACCCATTGAACAATACTAACAAATACTTATCACAAAGGAGGAAACAGAAGTTGCTTGAGTGGGGATATTTTTTAGTTTTAATAATATGTCTAAGTGTAGCAGCTGTAAATGTATTCGTTGACCCAATTATTGAAGATAATCAAAGAAATCAACCAATAAATGAAAATAATAATAAAGTCGTCAAAGTAGACGATATCAATACACATAAAAATGTAGTAGAACAACCTTTAAATAAATCACTCATTTATCAGGGAGATTTAGTCCTAATCAAGTCTCAATACCCTGTTCGTGAAGAAAGTGTAAGATCAGATATTGTAAAATTATCCAAGTATAAAGAATTAAAGCAGGGATATAGATTACGTAATACTAAAATTGAATTATCTAGAGATGTAGCACAAAGGTTTTCGCAAATGGTATATTTCGCTAAAAGAGATGGTGTTCGGAATTTCACAATTAATAGTGGTTTTAGAGGGTTTGATGAGCAAAATAGACTTTATAAAGAAATGGGACCAACGATTGCAATGCCCCCAGGCTATAGTGAACATAATGCCGGCTTATCACTTGATGTAGGTTCAACTAAAACGAAAATGATTCATGCAGCTGAAGGAAAATGGATTGAAAAAAATGCTTGGCGGTTTGGTTTTATTTTACGCTATCCAAAGGATAAGACCGAAATTACAGGTATACAATACGAACCGTGGCATATTCGGTATGTTGGTTTACCGCACAGCGCCATTATGTATGAAAATAATCTTGTTTTAGAAGAATATTTAGATTATTTAAAAGAAGAGAAGGTTGTTTCTGTCAGTGTGAACGGACTTAGTTATACTGTTTATTATTACCATATGACACAAATGAGCTCGGTAAAGTTACCACAAAACAAACGTTATGAGCTTTCAGGCAATAATATAGATGGAATAATCGTGACGATATACGAACATGAAATGGTAGTATAATTTATCACAAATATTTTTTTACAGTTGTTTGCTAACTTTGTACTTTACACAATTCAAATAGAAAATAGGATCACTAAACTATCAATTAAGGAGAGTTGAATGATGAAAAAATTAACAGTAGTATTCACTATCATTATCATCGCAGCAACGAGTAGTAAACACGTTTACAATAAGTTCTTTTCGTAACTTTGTTGCTTTGTTATTAAAAACAGACAATATGTTAAGTGTAAAGGGGAGGGGGAATAATATTTAAAATAGCAGAAACAGCATATACGAGACTTATACTTTTTACAACGGAAAGCAACAATCAATGTGAAAAAGAGACTTAAGAAAGCGTCTTAAGGTAAGATAAACGATAAGTGCAATTTAACAATATAATGTGCTAAAAAGCAATTCCTTCATGTAAAAGGCAATTGCTTTTTGTTTTGTAATTCATTTAAATTTGTGTGAGAGTCAATATGGAATAATGTGGATTATAATTGAGATTTATACTATATTATTATTAAGTAGACTGAAATGATAGCTGCTGAACATTGAAACTGACGTATTTTGGGTGTACAGTGGCTATTCTTGTATGGATAGTTTTTTTACGATAAAAATCAACACGAATTCAACTAGATATCGTGCAACTTTTTAGCTAAACGATGACTGTTGTGTAAATTCATGTCTTCATCTTCCAAATTAAGAACAATAGCACAAAAGTTTACGAGAGGCTCTATTCGTCAACATCTGTGATATTGAGACTTATTTAGTACAGTAATTAATGATTTTTTGCAATTGACTACATTTTATATGAGAAAAGATGCCACGAATGCTTGGTTTATACGTATTTAGTTCTTTGTACGAAAAACAACAATCAATGTTAAAACAGCCTTTAATAAAGCAGAGTCGTATTTGTTGACATACAAATCGCTGAATCAATGTCGAGCTAAAGATTTGAATAGTAGGAATGTTCTTTTATTTATTCAGTATTGTTTATGACATTTATGAAAATATAGGGGGTTTTATGAAAATTCTATTAAGAATTATATCTATAGCTTGTTTTCTTTATGCCTTGTCAATGATTTATATCAAAGGTCATATTGATATTGTAACGATTTTTTTATCGATTTTTGCATTAATTTTATTATTGAGCACATTTTATTATAAACAAGTGTTGCTTTATATCTCAAAAAGAAAAAAGCTTAGCTTTTTACTTTATTTATTTTTAGGGCTGTTTGTATTAATGAGCCTATCGTTCGAAATTCTTATGTATAAAGCACAAAATGATTCAATTCCTGCTGATATTGATTTTATTATAGTTCTTGGTTCGGGTTTAAAAGATGGTAAACCATCTGCAACTTTACAAAATAGATTAAATATGGCTTTCGATTTTATGAAAGAGCATCCCGACATACAGGTAATTACTACTGGAGGAACTGGTATCGGTGAAGTAAAATCTGAAGGTGAAGCTATGGAAGAATATCTAATATCCTTAGGTGTTAAAGAATCATTGATTATTCCCGAAACAGTCGCAACGAGTACATTTGAAAACTTACTTTACTCTAAAGGATTAATAACTGACTTTAATAATAATAATCGCGTAGCTATAGTAACTAGTGACTTTCATTTGCTTCGTGCTAAAATGCTAGCAAACCGTCTAGACTATGATGCATACGGAGTTTCTGCTAAAACCCCATTGTATGAGACAGTCTACTCGCATATTAGAGAGTATGCAGCACTCGTCAATTCGTTTTTCTTTAATAAACAATAAAGCTCCTACGTTGAAATATTTATACAAACTCGTTTTTTTAACAGAAATGGTGGCTTTCTAACTCAAGTAACTACAGTCAATGTAGAAACTACTCCAATAAAATAAAAAATGAGCTACTCTATTTTGTCATAGAATAGCTCATTTTTTAATAGTTTGTTAGCTTAGTTGTTTCATTATTTACCAATAAACATTTGAGTCCAATAGTTACCCTGTTCAACATAACCAACACCAATATGAGTGAAGCTAGAGTTTAAAATGTTTTTACGATGACCTTCACTATTCATCCAAGCATTTACAACTTCTTGAGGTGTTTTTTGACCGTAAGCAATATTTTCTCCAGCTGATTTATATGTGATACCGAACTTTTTCATCATATCAAAAGGCGAACCATAAGTTGGACTATTGTGGTCAAAATATTTGTTAGACTGCATATCAGCAGATTTAGTACGTGCTACTTTACTTAATTCCTCATCAATTTTTAACGCGGATAATCCATTTTTTGCACGCTCAGCATTCGTTAAATCTACGACTTCTTGTTCAAACTTGCTTAAAGCGCTTGACTGTTCAGTAGTCGGCTCTTTAACTTCAGTTTGTGGAGCTGGTTTAGAAGTATTTTGCTCAACTGGTTTTGGTTTAGCTACTTCTTGTTCAGGCACAGCTACGTTGCCGTTATTTAAAAGTTTTTTTGCTTCAGTTAAATCAATATTATATTTCTCAGCAATTTGGTTAAGCATATCTTGTATATTTACATTGCCCTCTGTCATTTGCGTCATTACTTTTTGCAAGTTTGGAGAGAATTGACCTTCATTCAATGTGATTTCTTGTGGAGTTGGACAATCTATTTTAAAATTAGAAGTATTAGTATTAGGATTACTAGCTGCAGAACTCATTCCAGGTGAAGAGATTAATAACGTTACAGCCGCTGCAGTTGATAATAAGAATGTTTTTTTCATATTGTTATTCCTCCTCGTTGTTTATCTTACATATCCACTATAACAGCTGTTTTTTGTCATATTTCTGGTTGAAATACCCAATGTAAAAGAAAGAATAGTTAAAAAACTAATAAAACATTGAGAAGTCAAGGCTGAGCTATAAATATAAAGGTATACGTGTATATATTGGAATACCATATATAAACATTAAAGATAAATATTACATTGATATAAGTATTGACAACTTTTTAGATTGCAGATTTTATTTCAAACATATTACATTAAGTAACATGATGTTAAAATACGTGTAATTATCATATAGGAAAAATTGAAAAAATAATTTATTTTTTCGGAGAAAATATTTAGTTATAGCCATGTTTGAAAATACCTGTTTCAAAATGCCAAGACTGTTATTAAATAAAATTTGATACAAATGCAATTTGACTTTAAAAAGTCTTCAGGTAAATTTTTAGGTACTTTTAATAGCCAGTTTTCACATTGATTGTTGTTTTGCATATTAAGAAACAAACCGTACACAACTAAAGTTCGAGGCAACATTACTTCTTAACAACGATGACAAACAATTTAAAACTGCTTTGATGGTATTAAATTGGTAACAATAACAACATAGTTTACGAAAAGAGCCAATCAATGAGAATTAAAACATGCTGATCATGAATCCCTACAGACTTAATATTTGGAACAAAGGTACCAAACAGAAGCTTAAGATATATAAAATTTATGTATGTACCATTTTATAATGTAGAATTAGAAAATTAATACGAAAAAAAGTTAGCTATTCTATATTTCTAAGAATAGCTAACTTTGAGATTAATAGTTTTATTATTTACCAATAAACATTTGAGTCCAATAGTTACCTTGTTCAACATAACCAACACCAATATGAGTGAAGCTTGAATTTAAAATGTTTTTGCGATGGCCTTCACTATTCATCCAAGCATTTACAACTTCTTGAGGTGTTTTTTGGCCGTAAGCAATATTTTCTCCAGCCGATTTATATGTGATACCGAACTTTTTCATCATATCAAACGGTGAACCATAAGTTGGACTATTGTGGTCAAAATATTTGTTTGACTGCATATCAGCAGATTTAGTACGTGCTACTTTACTTAATTCCTCATCAATTTTTAACGCTGATAGCCCATTTTTTGCACGCTCAGCATTCGTTAAATCTACGACTTCTTGTTCAAACTTGCTTAAAGCGCTTGACTGTTCAGTAGTCGGCTCTTTAACTTCAGTTTGTGGAGCAGGTTTAGAAGTATTTTGCTCAACTGGTTTTGGTTTAGCTACTTCTTGTTCAGGCACAGCTACGTTACCGTTATTTAAAAGTTCTGTTGCTTCAGTTAAATCAATATTATATTTCTCAGCAATTTGGTTAAGCATTTCTTGTACATTTACATTGCCCGCTGTCATTTGAGTAATTACTTTTTGTAAGTTTGGAGTCAATTGACCTTCATTAAATTGGATTTCTTGTGGAGTTGGACAATCTATTTTAAAATTAGAAGTATTAGTATTTGGATTACTAGCTGCAGAACTCATACCAGGTGAAGAGATTAATAATGTTACAGCCGCTGCAGTTGATAATAAGAAAGTTTTTTTCATATTGTTATTCCTCCTCGTTGTTTATCTTACATATCCACTATAACAGCCGTTTTTTGTAATAATACTGGAATAAATCACCTTAGTTATTTAAGCACTTAGCCAAAAGGCAGGATGAAAAGGTGAGACATACTGATAGATCAAGGTAAACAGGGAATATATAGTTTATAATTCATAATGGTAATTGTACCAAAATTAGTTAAGACAGAAAAATATTACATTGATATATATATTGACAACTTTTTAAATTGCAAATTATATTTCAAGCAAATTACATTTAGTAACTAAGTATTAAAATACTTGTAAAGAATATATAGTTAAAATTGCTATAATAATTTGTAGTGTTGAATTACTGTGATCATCCATCTTTGAAATTATATTTTTTGCATGATTTGAGCTAAGTTATAGGTTAGAATCTTCAGACATATTTTAACGTTCATATTAAGAGGCTGCTTTCGCATTGATTGTTGTTTTTCGTATTAAGAAATAAACTTTACACAACTAAAGTTCGTAGCATCTTTTCTTCTGAACAACGATGCCTAACAATATAAAACCACTTTTTTGGACTAAATTGTTAACAATAGCAACAAAGTTTACGAAAAGAGCCTTACAATAAGAATTAAAAAATACTGACATGAATAAAGGTAAGAGAGACATTGGTATATCATTGCAGAAAAATATCGAAGAATAGCTAAATTTATAACAAGTTGAATGAAGTTAAAAAGGGGCTATTTTCACATTGTTCGATATTCTAGTGAGAAGATATTAAATCAGGAAAAAACTAGTATTCGTAGCATCTTTTCTTCTATAAAATGATGTATGCAAACCTAATCATTGGAACAAAGGTATTGAACTGACAAAATGAAAAATGGATTCGAAAATAATTATGTAGAGACCATTTTTAAATGTAGAATTAAAAAGATTAATACGAAAAAAAGTTAGCTATTCTATATTTCTAAGAATAGCTAACTTTGAGATTAATAGTTTTATTATTATTTACCAATAAACATTTGAGTCCAATAGTTACCTTGTTCAACATAACCAACACCAATATGAGTGAAGCTAGAATTTAAAATGTTTTTGCGATGACCTTCACTATTCATCCAAGCATTCACAACTTCTTGAGGTGTTTGTTGACCGTAAGCAATATTTTCTCCAGCCGATTTATATGTGATACCGAACTTTTTCATCATATCAAACGGCGAACCATAAGTTGGACTATTGTGATCAAAATATTTGTTTGACTGCATATCGGCAGATTTAGTACGTGCTACTTTACTTAATTCCTCATCAATTTTTAACGCCGATAATCCATTTTTTGCACGCTCAGCATTCGTTAAATCTACGACTTCTTGTTCAAACTTGCTTAAAGCGCTTGACTGTTCAGTAGCTGGCTCTTTAACTTCAGTTTGTGGAGCAGGTTTAGAAGTATTTTGCTCAACTGGTTTTGGTTTAGATATTTCTTGTTCTGGAACAGTTACATTTCCATTATTTAAAAGTTTTTTTACTTCAGTTAAATCAATATTATATTTCTCAGCAATTTGATTGAGCATATCTTGTATATTTACATTGCCCTCTGTCATTTGTGTCATTACTTTTTGCAAGTTTGGAGTCAATTGACCTTCATTAAATTGGATTTCTTGTGGAGTTGGACAATCTATTTTAAAATTAGAAGTATTAGTATTTGGGTTACTAGCTGCAGAACTCATACCAGGTGAAGAGATTAATAATGTTACAGCCGCTGCAGTTGATAATAAGAATGATTTTTTCATAATGTCATTCCTCCTTGGTGTTTTGCTTACAACTCCACTATAACAGCTGTTTTTTGTCATATTTCTGGTTAAAATACCCAGTTATAAAGACAGAATTTTTAAAAAAACATATATAACATTGAGAGAACAAGGCTGACCCACAGGAATAAAGCTTTATGTACATATTTTACGATACCATATATATACATCATAGAGAAATATTACATTGATAGACCTATTGACAACTTTTTTGATTGCACTTTTTGTTACATCTATATTACGATTAGATACAGAGCAGTAAAAAACTTGTTACTTCGTAAACTTCCTGTCGTTTAGCTTGTGATAATGTATGGTTAACTTTTATTTGGACGTGACAAACTTCCTTTACATAATATATTAGCATGTAAGAAAAAGGAGGTTTGCACGATATATGCAGTATCAGCAAATGGGCACTACTCAAGCTCAGAATATCGCTAATTATCAGCAACTATTTATGCAACATGCTGCACTAGCAGAGCACTACACTCGTCAGATGATGGCTTTTGCAAGTAATTCTAGTTCTTACTATAGATATGCTGAGCTAGTTTATTTTCATAAATCAAGAGCGATTAGATACAAAGGATTATTCTCAGCGACACCGTTTATACAATAAAAATCATCAGGTGGAAAACATTATCCACCTGATTATAACGGTTTATAGGTCATCTTATATTATTTACATAACATATTGAAACCAAAGGAGTGAAATTTGTGGATTCAGTTCTTTTCAAAGAATTTACATTAAACAATGGAATTAAAATAAAAAACCGATTTTTCAAAGGTGCTATGAGTGAGGCTCTCGCAAATAAGCATCATCAACCTACTGAAGCAATTTATCATTTATATGAAACGTGGGCGCGAGGTGGCACGGGAATAGTTGTGACTGGTAATGTCATGGTGGATAGAAAAGCATTAGGTGAAACGAGAAATGTCGTTGTTGAAGATGAAAGTATCTTACCTTTTTTAGAAAAATGGGCAGAAAAAGGAACAATAAATGATACACACTTATGGATGCAATTGAATCATCCAGGCAAGCAAGCTCCAAAAGGTGTCGTAAAAGAAACAGTTGCTCCATCAGCGATTCCGTTGCATGAAAGTTTAAGTAGGTTTTTTCCTCACCCTAGGGAAATTACAAGCTCGGAGATTAATGATTTAATTCGTAGGTTTGGTAACAGTGCTAAGCTAGCAAAAAAAGCAGGGTTTACTGGTGTGCAAATTCACGGAGCACACGGATACCTTATTAGTCAATTTCTATCTCCAAGACATAACCAACGTAATGATGAATGGGGAGGAGATATAGATGGTAGAATGAAATTTTTAATAGAAATATATAGAGAAATAAGAAATCAAACTGGATCGTTTCCGATAAGTGTGAAGATGAATTCTGCTGACTTTATGAAAGCAGGTTTTACTGAGGAAGAAGCGATGTATGTCGCTAAACAGTTAGAAATAGAAGGAGTAGACTTGTTAGAAATTTCAGGAGGTTCATATGAAAATCCTCAAATGACAGGAAGAAATGTGAAGGAGAGTACAAAGGTTAGAGAGGCGTATTTTCTTGATTTTGCTGAAAATCTTAGAAAAACAGTACATATGCCATTATGTGTTACAGGAGGATTCCGGTCAACGATAGGAATGGAAAATGCAATTCAATCTAATGCGACAGATTTTATAGGAATTGCTCGTCCACTAGCAGTTTATCCAGACTTTCCACGTTTAATTGCAAACAAAAGTCTTCAAGAAGTCGTCTTACCTCAAAAGAAAATCGGGGTGAAAGGCATTGATAATAAGGTGCCATTTGAAATAATATGGTATTCACAACAAATGAAGAGATTAGGGCAAGGGAAAAAGATAAAACATAATCATCCTGTTTGGCTTTCACTACTTCAGGCAGTGTTGAAAAATGGCAAGGAAGCTATTCAACAACAAAGAATAAAATAACAGCTTTTTTAACTTTGTTGTTCATGTTCTTAAATTTTATCTTTCTATAAAAACTCTTTTCGTATACTTTATTGCTTTTTTTTACTTGCAATTTGTAAGTTTTTAAGAAGAAAAGATGTTCAAGTATGTTAGCTCTTTCGTGTTTAGCTGTTATTGCGAAATTAACACTTAGAAGAGACATATATATAAATAGCATGTATAACTTGTATGTTTTAATTTATTCATTTGAAACAAGCAAATAAAAAGAACCATCTCTATTTTTATCTGGAGATTGGTTCTTATGCTTATGCTTGTGCTTATAAACTAAGTCTTTTTTCGTTTTCGTTTTCCGTGTTCTCATATCAGCAAAAACAAAGGGGCTCCTGTTTTCTTCGGGGTTCCTTTTTCCTTCTCTTATTGCTTTCAGCCGAATCTTTTTTGCTTTAGATTGTGCCAAAATAATCACTCCTTAAGAATATTTGTTCTTAATTATAGTGTAAAATAGAGAAGAGCTCAACACTTTACTCTAACTAAATGTAAGTTTTTTATCTTAGAGAATAGTTTTTTCATTATATCATCCTCTTTTCGTTTACTGTGTTGCTAATAGTTAAGCGGAGAATCAACGAAAGACCTATTAAAGAATAAATTAACGGAAAAGTCATTTCAAACTTTTTGAAAACCTAAGCATAATGGTATTAACAAAAGTTCGGGAGTAAAAATAATGAATTTATAGCATATTTATATGGGGACTTAAAAAAACACAAGCTATATGAACTATAATGGTTAATAAGTCTATAACATTAATCTTACAGGAGGGTTGAAGGTGGTTCATTTTACACCTTAACACAACATGAAAATACTAAGAGGATTTGGGATATTTATCTTTTTTATCTTCGTAATTCTTTACATAATCATTCGTTTGGGTATGGAAAGCAGTACCTTATTTCAAATTATGACGGATATATTACTGTCTGTAGCTGTGTTATTAACTGTTATGTCCATGTTTCTTAAGACAAGAAATAAATGAACTCGTTATTGAAATTTCGCTCGTTAAATGTAGACTATTGTAGATGTAGAATTAATAGCTTATCTAAAGAATCAAGATTCATAAGTGACCAAATGTAATAAGTACTAAATGTGGAAGACAGTATAGTGTTGTAATACTTACCGTCTTCTTATTTTTTTCCTTATTTTAAATTATACTGTTCGTTATTTTTCGTACTTAGGATATTCACGTATATTTCGAGTCTGGTGGAAATTTAATGCACATTTAAAATAGGATTTCAATAGCAACAAAATTTAAATAGGATTAATGATCATTATGAAGGTAGAAATAAATTGATAAAGATTCTATGTTGTTTTATTGCATATTTTCTATGCACAGTTTGTATATATGAAATATGGGCGGTAAAACTTTGTTTAGTACCTTGCATTATTCAATACTGTATATTATCATTAAGTTGTGGTAAATATTAGTTTTATAGGTAGTAACTAGAAAAAACTTAAAGGAAAGAAAAATAGGAGGTGCATATAGTGAATGTACAATTTAAAAAAGGTGTCTTAGAATTATGCGTCTTACTTTTAATATCAAAAAAAGATCAATATGGGTATGAACTAGCTCAAAATATATCGAATAAAATTCAAATGGCAGAAGGAACTTTATACCCTTTACTTAGAAGGCTAACGAAGGACGAATATGTATCAACTTATTTAGCTGAATCGACGGAAGGACCACCGAGAAAGTATTATTCATTAACAACTAAAGGAAGCGACTATATGACCATTCTAGTTGATGAATGGCAGCAATTTTCTAAGGCTGTCAATTTATTTATAGAGGAGGGATTAAATCATGAGTAAACAAGAATTTTTAACTAAGCTCGAGCAATTGTTAAAGCGTGTTCCTGAGCATGAACGAAAAGAAATGTTATATGACTATATAGAGCATTTTGAAGTAGGGCTAGATAATGGAAAGAGTGAAGAGGAATTGATAAGTGAACTGGGTGACCCAGAACAGATTGCGCGTGATCTTTTGACAGTCTACCGTGTTGAGTTAGCTGAAAAAGACAAGTCAGTTTCAAATATGATGAACGCAATTTTTGCTACAACGAGCCTTAGTTTTATTAATATTGTATTTGTATTGGGTCCTGTATTAGGTTTAATAGGTGTATATATTGCGTTATGTGGAGTTGCTATTGCGTTTACACTTTCGCCAGTAGTACTTATACTGTCGCTACTAATTAATGGCCCAGCAGGGAGTTTAGCTGTTAACTTTTTTGTAGCAATCACATTATGTAGCTTAGGTTTATTAATGGGGATAGGTATGATAAAGCTCGGAAAGTATTTATATAATATTATTCTCCGTTACATTAAATTTAACATTCATATTATTAAAGGAGGACAGACAGTATGAAAAAACTGTTACTTGGGTTGCTAGTCGTTTTTCTTATAGGAGTTGTTGGATCCGTCGTTTCAATTAATGCAACAGGAGGCTTATCAATTAATACGGTAACTTTACATGATAAAAAAGTAGTTCAGAATGAAGAGATAAAAAAAATTGACATAGACTTTGCGTCAACTGATATAGAAGTGTTACCTTCTGACGATGACCGCTTTACTATTGAGGTAAATGGTAAAGTAAGTGAAAAGCTGAAAGAAAAATATCAATTAGAAGTAGAAGAAACAGGTGATTTGTTGAAGGTACAGTTTAAAAAACCAGATACTTATTTTCATATTGGAATATCTATAGTAGATACAACTGTATCAGTGTTTTTGCCTACAAAGTTATATGAATCAGTAACATTACACACAGCGTCAGGTGATATTGAAGCTGAACAAATAAAAGCTACTGAATTTAATATATCAGCAGCATCTGGTGATATTGAAACGAAAGGCATAGAGGCTGATCGGATTTTTGTAACAACTGCATCAGGAGATATTACAGTAGATGATCAGCAAGCTGTTCATTCATCATTTAAGGCATCATCTGGTGATATGATTTTAACAAATGTAATAGGTGATGTAAAAGCAAATAATGCTTCTGGGGATATTTCCATATTTAATGAGGAATCTTTTGGAAACATTACCGCAGATGCTGCGAGTGGTGATGTAGATATCGAATTTATAAAACCCCCGTCATCTCTATACATTAATTTTAGAAGTAGTTCAGGTGATGGAGTCGTTGAACTAGATGGTGTGAACTATGACGAGAAATCTGATGGCCGGATAATCGGCACGATTGGATCTGGGGATCATGAATTAATTGTTGATATTTCATCTGGTGATTTCACACTCCGATAATAATCACGACTGATAAACAATGCGAATTGACCGATAAACCCGAGTAACTGACCCAAAAATGATAAAAATTGACCGATAAACTAAAAGATTTGACCCGTAAATCCAGGAAATTGACCGATAAACTATAGGATTTGACCCGCAAACTCTTTTAGTTGATCAATATCGTAGTAGGGTATGACCCCTTTAGCACTGCTTTTACGCAGTGAGGGTCATACCCCTTTAGCACCCAAAAATTTGTTGCAACATAGGGTCATCCTCTAGAAATTTCAATGCTTGCTGCCGATACTCATCATCATGCAAATATGTATACCGGTTCGGTTTAATTGTTGGAGCGATTTCAATGGCCTGTCGGTATTCATCCTTATGTAATTGTAACGTTTTTATATATTCAAAAAAGCCAGTTCTAGTAAATACTTTCATCATTCGTTCTGCACGATGACATTGTACATTAGCCATAATATATGTAGCGAGGCCAACTTGAATCCCATGCATTTGTGGTGAAGTGGATATTTTATCAAGTGCATGAGATATAAGATGTTCTGAGCCACTAATAGGAGAACTATTGCCACTTATCGCTGTTGCAATTCCACCCATAGTCAATGAGCTTATTAATTCCTTTAAAAAAATAGGGCTACTTATTTCATTCATCGGAGTTCGTATAAAGCTATTTACAGCTTTTTTACTAAGCATTGATGCAAAAGCGCTAACAGAACTCACCCCATGGTTCTCTTCAAATTCCCAATCATACAATGCAGTGATATTTGACATTAAGTCACCGATACCTGCTAAAATGAATCGCTTAGGTACTTGTTCTATAATTTGCAAATCAGCAATAATACCATAAGGGACTTTCGCGGGTACCGTTGTTTTCTTGCCATTAACCTCGATAGAACAATTACTGCTTGCAAATCCATCATTGGACGCTGAGGTAGGTATACTTATAAATGGTACTCTTCTAGAAAAAGCAATATATTTTCCATAATCAATGATTGTTCCACCGCCCATTGCCAAAACGACTTCATAACGTTCCATCTCAAAGGCAGTTTTGATAAGTGCTTGGATATCTAAATTACTTGATAACAGTTTCATATCTAACTTCAACGTTGTTATCGATTGTTGAATCGTATCTTTATAAGTATGGTAAGTAAAATCATCAAAAAGAATAACCGCATTCGTAAAACCATGCTTCTGTAAAATTTGTTCTAGATGTAGCGAAGCTCCTTGCCGTATTTCTAAAATAGCAGGGATGGGTATAGAAGTCACAGGATTGATCATTGAGATATCATTCCTTTGTTCACCAAATACTGTTCAATTTCTGTGAAATCATCTACAGCAACATATGGTAATTTCTTTTCACTTAATAAATCCTGTAGTCCATTCTTGGCAAAAGTGATATCTGCATGTGCAGCAGGATGAGAATCAGGTTCACTATCTCCCGCGAAATATACAAGGTCATATTGTTCTTTTAACTCTTGAATTACTTTTGCTTTATCAATTCCGTACCGTTCAGAGTAATGTCTATGTTCTGGGTCAATATTTAAATGCACATTTCTTTCTTGATAAAATCCTTTATTAGAAAGCACTTCTACGTCAGATACATGATATTTCTGTAAAATATGTTTTATGTAGTAGTCAGTTCCTGCACTTAAAATATAAAAATCACCACCGTTTTGTTGAACATGTTCGATGAATGTAGGTACGTATTCATCAATCGGAATAGCAAGAATATCATTAATGATTTGTTGTTCTTCTTGATGGATGGATGTAAATACTGTTGATAAGAAATCAATGTCCTTTATATCTCCAGCCTTCCATTGCTTACGTAGCTCTTCACCTTGTTTAAAATATTTTTCGATGACGATATAATAAAAGTCTTTTTTCGAAATTGTACCATCGAAATCGGAAACAAATGCCCATTTTTTCATGATTATTACCCCCATTTTTTCATGTCTTTTTTGTTGTTTTCGAATGAATAAATTAATGGCTTCGCTATAGTATTCTCTATGATTTGCTATGATATATCATCATAACATAATTCGTGCTTGGATAATGAAGCGTTTAAATTTCACAGAAAAAAATATAGTAAACTACTAATATTATTGTAGTTTACTATCTGAGTTCATCTGTTTGTTTTTGAAAAAATCGATAGCTCCATATTAGACCAGTAAAGAATAACATTAATGCTATATACGCTGGTAACAGGTGTATAAAGGTCGTATAACCGATCGCTATATGTATTGAAATCCCAGTTATAAAAGCTGGGATACCTCCAATGAACAAAGTCCACCATACCCATTTGTTACCTTGTTGAAATCCCCATAAAGATACCGTTAACACTAATAAGCCGACACTAAATAAGGCACTGCCAAAACCAGCACGATCGTGGGCAATTACAGGAATTAATCGCTCATTGAACAACTGTATAAGTTCTGGAGGCATGCAAATATACAATAAATCTGTTGGTACAAATACCGATGTAACACCAATATAAGAAATAATTATGCCCCCAAGAACAAATGAAAATCCTAACATTACAAAAGCAAGTTGGCCAAATAAACTTTGCTTCCATATTTTATGGTTTTTTGTATTCGTAGAAGTAGGGGTATTAATAATCCCTTTCGTTTTTAAAAACCCTAACACGTAAAAGGGTAATAATAGTAGCCAAAACAGTAGATGAAGCCAATCAAAATAACCATACCCTATAAATAAAAAAATGCCGAGAAATCCGGTTATAGCTGCAAGATCAATCGCTTGTTTTGCCCATCGAAGCCCCTTCTTAACACCGTATGAAGCTAAATTCATATAAACAATGCCACCTGAAATCATTGTTCCAGCAAGCGTCATTCGGTCGTGAGACATAAATAACAGAATGCGTTCATTAAAAATCCAAATCGATTCCTTGTTCATTCGTAAGAACTGTTCATCATATGGTAACAGAACAGACGTCAAGCTAATAAAGAGAGCAATTATTCCACCAAACAAAATAAATAAACCGAACAACCAATAATATTTCCAACCTAGTTGGGGTATTATTTTTTCTTGTCTAGTTGTTAATACCGCTTCATTTATCCGCTTCGTTAAGCCTGGACCTGCGAAAACATAACCACTAGAAAGCATGATTAAATCTGCACCAGCTTCTAAAAGCAATAAGGCGTCATTAGGCTCTTTAACCCCCCCAACCGTAACTATAGGTTTTGTGAACTCACTTTTTTTCAAGTATCTTATTTTTTTTATTAGTTCGTCTGTATTATTTGTAGTTAACCAATCCTCATCTAATACAATACCATCGAAAGTCTCAAAGAAATCGAGCGTGTGATCGTTGAGAGATTGAATAGGTGTTGCGACGTAAATAGGTTTAGTCGTAGAGAAAATGTTCCCTTTTTTCGCCATGTCTTCTTGAATGATAAAAACATCAGCTAACTCTTCTAATTCTAGAATCATCGTCTTAAGTTCTTGTTCATTCCCAACTAAACTCATTAAGAGTTTCTGTTGTAGCTTTAGTTTATGTAATTTCCGTTTAGTTTCATCTAGACCAATGGATTCGAAGTCATTAGAAAACTTAATATACTCTTCCTGAAAGTTAACTTCTGGTGCAGTTCCTTTCTTTGAGTCTATCGTGATAGGCCCGATCTCAATAAAGCTAAATCCTAAGTTGGAAAAGGCCTTTGTCCCAGAAAGTAATGGGTCTATTTTTCCCGATAAACCAACAGTGTGTTTGAAGTGAATATTGTTAACTTCTGTCGTAAGTAAGGGTGAGGATTCTTCCCTACCCAAAAAGTTAATAATATGATGACCATCTGGGAGAGAAGCAACCATGTTCATACTTCTATGAATAAACTCACGAGAGGTGGTCGGCGACAGGTGTTTAATTACTGGTTTAAATATTTGATGGTAGGACCAATCTGGCATCGCTTACACCCCCAATTTGTGTTCCTCATTTAATTTTACCACCTCAATAGGGGAAAATGTTCCATCGAATAGAATTAACGTAAAAGAAATATGAGTGTTTATTATAAAAACATTATGTAAACAACAAACGTTTAATCAATTATTTAATGAACAAAGATCAATCACTCTCTCTAGTTGAGTATATGTTTATTTCTTAATATGAGAACAACCTTCCTAACAAAGAACAATCTACGTGTTTTTTAAAATCAAAAATTTTTAAAGTAGAAAAATATTACGAACGTAAGTGTATGTGTGATTATAACTAAGAACGAATAACAATAATTTATACGGAAAGATTAGACGGTACTTTTCTTATCATTTTTAGTCTGTACCAACGATGACTAACATATAAAACCACTTAGTTGGTATTAATTTAGCTACAATTGCAATAAAAGATTACGAAAAGACTCTGCGAAATACTACATACTAGGTGCAAGTTGAGGGTAAGAGCGTATGTTTTTAATAATGATCCTTGAGTATTGATTAGTGTATTTAGACATTAGACAAATACATTTAGCACTTGAAACATAAAAGTTTGCAGTCAAATAAAACCATTCAATTGAATGAAGCGGGCTACCTAGCTAATAAGGTTCATAAGGAAAATGATAAAAAAATATGTCTCATAAAAATTGACAGTGACTGTCAATTAGCATAGACTATCAATATAATTCCACAATTAAAGTCCGACTTCAAACTAGGAGGCGATTCGATGACTGAGCATAAAAAGGCAAGTCTCAGAGATAGAAAGAAGGCAAAAACGAGAGCCGCTATCCAACATCATGCTTTAGCCTTGTTTGAACAGCAAGGCTATGCCAATACGACTGTTGAACAAATAGCAGAGGCATCAGAAATATCGCCAAGTACGTTTTTTCGCTATTTCCCAACGAAGGAATCTGTCGTACTCGACGATGATTATGATCCAATTTTAATTAAAGCATTTCAAGCGCAGTCGAAGGAACTTACACCAATCCAAGCTTTTCGAGGAGCAGTAAATGAGGGGATGTCTTACATACCAGAGGAAGGGAAAGAAGCACTTCAAGAGAGAATGAAGCTAATTATGTCTGTACCTGAACTCCGTGCAGCAACATTAATTCATGCTAGCGGGACTGCAAAGTTAATTGCAAAGCTGATATCTGAGAGGCTTGGTTGTGATGAGAATGATTTAGCTGTCACTACACTTGCTGGATCTATAATAGGTGCACTTTTTTCAGTGGCATATTATTGTATTCAACATCCTAACGTTAATGTTGTTGACGCTATTGACCAAGCTTTAGCGCAATTGGAATCAGGTTTTAAGTAAAAGCGGTAATGGTTTCAGGGTAAGCATCCATACATTCTATGCTCTTAAATCAAATGCTAACTATGGGGTGATTTTGTTGATTGAAGTTGCTAAGCTTAGATATCAATATCCAGGCGCTACTGAAAAAACGATTAGGGGCCTTGATTTCAGTGTGAATAAAGGAGAAATATTTGGCTTTTTAGGCCCATCTGGTGCAGGAAAAAGTACAACACAAAAGATTTTGATAGGACTGTTAAAAAATTACGAGGGTAGCGTGAAAGTTAATTCAAATGAGTTGCATTCTCTAAACTCAACTTACTATGAACAAATAGGTGTTGCATTTGAATTTCCTAATTTCTATCAAAAGTTTACTGCATTAGAAAATTTGAGATTTTTTAACAAAATGTATGCAGAAAAAACGAGTGACCCAGAAAAACTATTAAAGCTCGTTGGCCTTGAGGAATACGCTAATGTGAAAGTGAGTAAATTTTCAAAAGGTATGAAAATGAGATTGAATTTTTGTCGTGCCTTACTTAATAATCCAAACATTCTATTTTTAGATGAACCTACATCTGGGCTTGATCCAGTAAATGCAAAAAAAATAAAAGACCTCATTCTAGCAGAAAAGGAGAGAGGTACGACAATTATTATAACAACTCATAATATGCTGACTGCAGAACATTTATGTGATCGTGTAGCTTTCATTGTAGACGGTACAATTGCGGCAATCGATTCTCCAAAAAATTTAAAGTTATCAAAAGGAAGAAAAATCGTTAAATTAGAATATCGGAACAATCAATCTTGTTATGCTGACGAATTTCCGTTAATGAATCTAGGAGAGAATGAAGATTTTCAGCAAATTATTAGAAATTATGAACTTTTAACTATTCATACACAAGAAGCGACACTTGAAGATATTTTTATTGAAATGACAGGAAGGAGATTGGCATGAGACTTGTACATGCGGTTGGAATGGATATTCGCTTTCAGATGCGTCAAGGGTTCTATTATGCATACGCATTAGTGTGTCTATTCTATGTGATCGTATTTCACTTTTTACCTGATGCCCATTTGGAAAAAGTCTCTATTGCTATAGTTTTTTCTGACCCTTCTGCCTTAGGCTTTTTCTTTATTGGTGGAATTGTGTTATTAGAGCGTGAGCAATCAACTTTAGATTCGTTATTCGTTACACCACTTCGCATCCATGAGTACTTCATCTCAAAAATAATGTCACTTACTATATTAGCGCTAATGTCGAGTACTTTCACCATGCTCATTTTCCATCATGATCAATTGAATATACTCACCTTTTCTGTAGCAGTGGTGTTAACTTCAATTTTCTTTACCTTACTTGGACTAATTTTAGCTGTAAGGGTTTCTTCAGTGAACGGGTACTTATATTTATCACCTCTATACATCATTGTGTTTTTTCTTCCTTTATTAGAGTATTTCAACATTTATGATACATGGCTTATGAATTTATTACCGACAAGAGCTACACTGTTGTTACTTGATGGCAGTCTCGATACAATAACTGTTTCACAGTTCATATATGCTTGTATCATTCAAGCTGTTTGGATATTGGTCGTTTATGTAATTGCATATAAGGCTTTTTATAAATTTATTGTGTTACGTATAGGAGGGAGCAAATAATGAAACGAGTAGCTGCATTAGCTGTACAAGACGCTAGAAATATTATTAAAGACCCGATACTTGTCATCGCAATTTGTTTTCCCTTTATTTTAGGATTGACTGCACGGTTCGTCTTACCAGTTATTCATAGCTGGGTACTTGGCACATTTCAATTTGATCTATCAAATCATTATCCCTTTATTATTAGTTTGTTATTATTAATGACGCCTTTATGGATGGGAGTGTTAATGGGGTTTATTTTATTAGATGAAAAAGATGAAGGTGTTGATCTTTATTTTGCTGTGACTCCATTAACGAAGTCTGGGTACTTCATGTTCAGGGTTTTTAGCCCAGCTGTTCTAACATTCTTTCTGTCTTATATAGTTATTATGTTACAAGGTTTAGTACCTTGGCATGTTATTAATTTTTTCCCAATTGCAGTCATGTTGGCATTGGAAGCACCGTTGCTATCACTTATTATGGTTACTGTTGCATCAAATAAAGTAGAAGGGTTAGCAATTTCGAAGGTCCTTACACTAATGTTTTTCACACCTGTCCCACCATATATTTTTCACAATAGTTGGACGATGTTGTTTGGAATTGTACCCTTTTATTGGCCAGCAATCATCTTTATGGAGGATAGTAATCGTGTAGCTTTATTATATGCTATCGGTCTTCTTGTTCATATCATATGGCTGAATATAGTGATGAAAAAGTATTTAACAAGGGTTAGCTAATAATATTGCGTTCATTAGTCGTACTAACTGATTTAAAATAAAGGTTATTGTTATAATATGTGGTACGGTAATAGCTCTATATTGATAACCAAATATATATAAATAATCTATGTTATCATATAAGTATAAAATAATAATATTATGTAAACTAAAATATGTTCTTATTGTTATTTTTTAAGTTTTTTGCGTAATGTTGAAATACTAATTAATAATAGAAGTAATATTGGGAGTAAGAATGCGATAATGAACTCAGCTGAACGAAGAAAATAAATCCACTTTTCTAATTCAACTTGAGTATTTACTACAATAGTACATAGGAAAGAAACGAGCAATAAGCATATGATCGAAAGTCTTGGAGAAATTTTAGGAATTGCATGTTGGATTAACTGGTCGGCCCCCCAAAAAAATACAATAATCGTAATGAGTACTTCAAACAAAAATAAATGGATTACGATCCCTTCAACTCGCTCTATAAAAGGGAACTCAATATACTCAAACATCGTTAATAACGGATACGTTTCATTAGATAATTGGTCATAGCTAAAGAAACCGAATGAAATGAGACACGTGATGGAATATATGAAAGTAAGCAATAATTGGGAAAATAAAACTGGCTTAAAAGCTCCTTTTAATTTTGCGATATACGGTATTAAAAATAATGACATTTCGATACCTAAGAAGTGCAATGCAACTTGATTACCTTTTTTTAGCAGTTCTTTCTCTCCCTCAAAAATAAAGGGTGTTAATCTTGTTAGTCTAAATTCCCCTAGATTATATCCCAATACGAAAACAATTAAAATTGTTATAAAAAAAACAACTGTAGCTTTTGCAATATGGTATATACCACTCCTAACTAGCCAGTAGGTGATAAGTAAAACCATAATAACAAATAATGATGGTGGCATTGTCGGATAATATTGCATACCTATTATTAATTGAAAGTTTTTAGCTATTAAGATGCTAAGTGAACTATAAATTAAAGCAATAATAATATAAAATGGCTTTAATAAGAAGTTGGGTAAATGACTGTTAAAAATCTGGAAGATCGATTTACCTTTACTATAATGAAATACAAGCCCTATTAGTAAAATATTCACTACGAAAATCATTGATACTATACTTATTCCAATCCAGCCGTTCGTTCCAAAAGCTTCTGCTGTAACACGAGGTAAACTAAAAATACCTACACTAATTTGAGTCATGTAGATAAGTATTGCAACTTGATAAGGAAAAAGTTTTTCTTGCATGATTGTTCTCCTATATTTTGAAACAGGAAATATTTTATATTTATGTATAGTATTAACTTCGAAGGTAGAAGATATGTATTTTTTACTAGGATTATGAAAACAACTAATAAAAGGACTAATATAAGTGTCATTTCTGACATATATAGTCCTTTTTATTTGTATGATTAATACTCAACATAAATTTGTGGTGATTATATTGAGTGATTGTATAACCTGTTCGCGTAGAGGATAATAAAGATTTCGTTCATCACTCACTATATTAAGCTGATATCGCATGCTTTTATGCAACTAATACACACGTAAAATGACAAGGTTAAGGTAGTTCACCTTCTATAAAACTAGAGCATTGTACATCAATCATTAGGCAAATGATCTATCCATCATTAAGTAGAGCGATTGCTTTTTTCTTCGTTTCGCTTTGGATATGTGCATAAATTTGAGTAGTTGCAACAGATTCATGCCCTAATAAATTTTGAATCGTTAATACATCAACCCCTTGCTGAGCTAGCTCTGTTGCAAAACTATGTCGGAGTTTATGTGCAGTAATATGTTTGTATGTCAAAAATGGCAGGTGTTCCTTTGCTCTAATTAGATGGCGGTTGATCATCTTTTGTACTGCACTAACTGAAATTCCGAGTTTTAGTTTTTTTAATTTAAAATCATAACCGACAAAGAGTGGATCATTTGGTTTTGTGGGACGAATGTCTTCATCAAGCTTATGTAGATACAATTGTATATTGTTAAGTGTGTCGTCTGATAAGGGGACACTTCTTTGTTTACTACCTTTACCGATGACTGTAATTTCCTTCCGATGCCATGAAATATTATGTACTTGTAAGCTACATAATTCTGAAATCCGTAATCCTGTCATCATCATTAAGTGAATGATTGTAATGTCTCTATATTTAAATAACTGTTGATAAGTTTTCTCCCTGTTAGATTTATAATTATCTTCGTTATTGATAAATGTTAATAATTCACTACATTCCTGTTTTGTTAAGAATACCGGCTCAGAACGTCCTACTTTAGGTCTTTCGATCCCTTCAATTGGGTTACTTATAATTACGTCTTGTTGCTGCAAATAAGAGAAGACAGATTTTAACGCTGATAATTTTCTATTAATTGTTTTTGGATTATTTTTTTGTTCAATCGCAAGATAACGAACGTAATTTCTAACGCCTGAGGGCTCCAAAGCTATAAAATCATCCAACGTAATGTCATTCATATTAAGCTCAATACTCGCTTTTTCGATGACGTACTCGAAGAAAAACTTGAAGTCGTATATGTAGCGTTGAATTGTATTTGTTGAATAGTTTAAAGAAATTCTACTTATTAAATATGCCTGTATAAATTGAGGCATGTTAGAAAAATAGTGATAGTTTTTTTCGACATCAGTATAGTCATTGTCAATTGCTAAAGTTTGTAGTTCATCTGATTGATTAATCTTATGAAAGATTGACATAATCGTTCACCCTTAACTATGAGTCTATAATATTCGTATTAATAGTTCCGTGAAATATATGTTTCATGGAACTATTATAAAGAAAGAACTAATAAACGTCCATACTTTACGTTTAAAATACATAAATTCCATTAAAAAGGGTATATTTTAGCTGTAAGAGGTTTTATCTCGGTTTAGACGTATGCTATTCTAATCTGATTTCAGTGAGTTTATATCTGAATCTGAAAGGTCGTTTTTTTTGAAGGAAAATCATTGTCACAAATTAGACAAATTATATGTGATTCAAATCACAAGTCGAGGTCTTAGTTTTTACTATAATTACATTGTAAACGATAATAACTACTTGACTAGGAGAGATAGAAGATGCTAGATCAAAAAACAATTGAAATTATTAAATCAACAGTTCCAGTACTTGAAGAACATGGTGAAGCTATTACAACTAGATTTTATGAATTAATGTTTGGAAATCATCCTGAATTATTGAATATTTTTAATCACGCTAATCAAAAGCAAGGCAGACAACAAAAAGCATTAGCTAGTGCAGTATATAATGCGGCAAAATATATTGATAATTTAGAAGCCATTATTCCTGTGGTGAAGCAAATTGGCCATAAACATCGAAGTTTAGGAATTACAGCCGAACAATATCCGATAGTAGGTAAGCATTTGTTATTAGCTATTAAAGATGTGTTAGGTGACGCCGCGACAGACGAAATCATGAATGCATGGGAAAAAGCATACGGTGTGATAGCAGATGCGTTTATTTCAGTTGAAGCCGATATGTATAATGAAGCTGAACAAAGCCATGGTGGTTGGAAAGGTTTTAGGAAGTTTATTGTAGATAAAAAGGTCAAGGAAAGTGATGTCATCACATCTTTCTATTTAAAAGCAGAAGATAAACAAGCTATTTCTAGCTTTATACCAGGTCAATACATTAGTGTAAAATGTAGCATTGATGGTGAAGAATACACTCATATTCGCCAGTATAGTTTATCAGATGCTCCAAATAAAGGGCATTATCGTATAAGTGTTAAAAGAGAAACGGGACAGGGGGATATTCCTGACGGTAAAATTTCTAATTATTTACATGATGACGTACAAGAAGGGGATATATTAAACCTCAGTGCCCCAGCTGGTGATTTCGTACTTAATACTGAAGTACAAAATGATGTTGTCTTATTAAGTGGAGGGGTAGGAATTACACCAATGGTAAGTATGCTTAATACGATCGCGGATACTCAACCTGAACGTAAAGTTACTTTTATCCATGCGGCTATTAACGGAAATGTTCATGCGATGAAGGATGAGGTAAGTGCTGTTACGTCAAAAAATGAACAAATTTCAGCATACTATAGCTACAATGCTCCAACGGTAGAAGATATAAATAATAAAGCCTTTGACCATGAAGGATTCATTACACTAGAGTGGTTACAACAAATAGTTCATAATACAAACGCTGATTTTTATTTCTGTGGTCCTCTTCCATTTATGAAAACAGTGTATCAGTTACTAAAAGAAATAGGTGCACCACAAGACAACATTCATTATGAATTCTTCGGCCCTGCGAGTGATTTGGAAGGATAATGATTGTGCCTAAAAGAAGATTATCATTATAATTTGAGTGGTAAGATGCATGGGTTACTCATCATGATCATAGCCATCGATATTAATAAAAACATAACAAAAATAGCCACCTCCTATGTAGGTGGTTATTTTGTTTTGGAGCAAAGCAGTGAGGTAAGGTTCCATCTTTAACCAAAAAACAAAAATCAATGCTAAATAGCCTAGTTTAAAAATTAGCTCAAAGATTTTGTGGAGGTATGTAGTTTGTATAAACTACTGGTTTGGCGTACTATAAATAATCATAAGCAACCTATAGCAGTGGAGGATGTAATTCATAAATAAATCTGGCATTTTTCGGAAACTTTGTTGAAATTCTGACCAAACTACCATAGTAAGAAGGGGGTTAATACATTTAACATCGTTTTTTAGAGAGCGATAGTCGTATACATTCCATTACTTGATTGGGAAACAACAATCAAGTCGTTAAAATCCATAAACTACGACTGGCCGAGCTCGTTTACATATGATATATCTTTAAAAACTAAAATAAGTTTAGATTATTTAATCAAAGGTTAGAACTTAAATAAGTGTAAGAAATATATAGATAGGATGAATATGAGATGAAAATATTGATTGTGGAAGATGATAAGACGATTGCTTCAGGGCTTGAATATTCTTTGCAAGAAGAAAACTATTCTACAATTCTTTGTCATGATGTTGCATGTGCGAAAAAGGAGCTCTCAGATCAATTAGACGAATTAGCGTTATGTTTGTTTGATTTATCTCTGCCTGATGGCAGTGGGTATGATTTATGCCGTATTGTGAAAAAACAAGCTGATGTTCCGGTGATTTTTTTAACTGCGGTTGATGATGAAGTTAATGTTGTAATGGGTCTAGACATGGGCGCAGATGATTATATAACCAAGCCGTTTCGTATTCGTGAGCTACTTTCAAGGATCAGATCAGTTTTACGAAGATACCAAAAGCAGACACAGACAAAATCTGTCATTACAATAGAAAATGTTCAAATTAATACAAATGAAGGTAAAGTGTATAAAAATGGAGTGGAAATTACCTTGACAGCTTTAGAATATCGTCTCTTACTTATCTTCGCTAACCATATCGGTCAAGTTCTTTCAAGAAACCAGCTATTGGAACAGATTTGGGATGTAGCAGGGGATTTTGTAAACGATAACACTTTAACCGTTTATATTAAGCGACTACGTGAAAAGCTAGAGGATCACCCCCAAAAACCGACGATAATCAAAACAATTCGTGGGTTAGGGTATAGGGTTGGTGAATAGCTTGTTACGTCATAAAGAGGTACAAATGTTTTTATTTATTATGTGTTTGATTAGTCTTTGTGCAACGATGCTTGGTGGTTTGTTGTCAATTAGTGCAATGGTACTTATTTTCATATGTTCCACAATGTTAATTAGTATCACCCTCATTTTTACACACCGGAGATACCGAGAAATAGAAATGCTCTCTCATTATTTGCGCCGAATTAGCTCAGGTGATTACACTCTTGATGTCCGTGATAACGAAGAAGGTGAGTTAAGTATACTAAAGAACAATATTTATAAGGTCACGTCTATGCTATCGGAGCATAAATCTCTATTGCAACAAGACAAAAGCAAGCTAACTGATGCTATTTCAGATATTTCCCACCAGCTTAAAACCCCGCTCACCTCAATGATGGTAATGACAGATTTGTTAAGTGATGATGAGCTGCCAACAGCAAAAAGAGATGAATTCACTCATAATCTACGTATTCAAATTGAGCGTATTGAATGGCTTGTTTCCTCATTATTAAAGATATCTAAAATCGATGCAGGAACGGTTCAATTCAAAAAGGATCGAATAAACGTGAAAAACCTTATCCAAAAATCAATAGATCCTGTTTTGATTCCGATGGATATTAAAGAACAAGTATTATCAATTAATGGTGAAGACACAACATCTTTTCTTGGGGACCTTAACTGGTCAGCCGAAGCTGTTATAAATATATTAAAAAACTGTGTGGAACACACGCCTGACGGTGGTGTAATCACCATTTCTTTTTCAGAAAATGCGCTGTTCACTGAACTCATCATTGCTGACAATGGTAAAGGGATTCCAAAGGAAGACATACCTTATATTTTCAAACGTTTTTATAAAGGAAAAAATGCCAATACCGATAGTATCGGTATTGGTCTAGCGATAGCTTACAGTATCATTACTAGTCAAAACGGTGATATTGAGGTTCAGAGTAAGGAAGGTGAGGGAACACGCTTTTTGATTAAGTTTTATAAACAAGTTATATAATATCAGTAGGTGACTATATTGTCATTTTACAGTCATTGGATAGTCATTTTAGACAGTTATATTAGAAGTACGTCGACTTTTGGAGGTTATACCATTGGAAATTTTAAAAATAGATAATCTGTCTAAAATATACGGTAAAGGTGACACGGCAGTTAAAGCACTTGATGATGTTACATTTTCGATTCATAAAGGTGAATTTGTCGCAATTATTGGACCGTCAGGATCTGGGAAGTCAACACTACTTCATATGCTGGGAGGTGTCGACAAACCTTCAAGCGGAAAAGTAGTAGTCGATAACACCGATATTTATCAGCTAAACGAGACTCAATTAGCTGTTTTTCGGCGAAGGCAAATAGGCTTAATTTATCAATTTTATAATCTAATACCGATATTAACCGTTGAAGAAAATATTACGTTGCCATTATTACTCGATGGACATAAAGTAGATAACAAGCTACTTAATGAAATCGTTACGACCATAGGGCTAAATAACCGCTTAGGATATTTACCAAATCAACTTTCAGGTGGACAACAACAACGAATATCGATCGGAAGAGCATTGATTAGTAATCCGACCATTATGTTAGCGGATGAGCCGACAGGTAACCTAGATAGCAAGAACAGTAATGAAGTAATAAATTTATTAAAACTGTTTAATAAAAAATATAACCAAACATTGATCGTCATTACACATGATGAAAAAATTGCTTTGCAAGCAGATCGAATTATATCTATTGAAGATGGAAGAATTGTCAAAAACGAGGTCATTCGTCCATGAATATTATTAACAAACTAACCCTTAGGCATTTGAAGAAAAATAAAAGGCGTACAATCGTAACCATTATTGGGATCGTTATTTCTGTTGCAATGGTGACGGCTGCAGCGACGCTTACGACCTCATTTATAAGTGCCTTGCAAAAAAATGCGATGGAACAAACTGGGGAATGGCATGTTGTCTACAATGATGTTAATAAAGATCAGATTGAAAGTATTAAACTGGATGAAAATATTAAGGCAATGTCGCTTGGTAATGAGGTTGGGACTGTTCTTTTAGAAGGCGCAGAAAACACGAGTAAGCCTTATTTATTCGTAAAAGAATATAATGAGCAGGCATATAACCAATTTCCGTTTCAATTACTTGCTGGAAGGTTCCCGAAATCAGATAATGAAGTCGTTATTTCAAAAGATCTCGTAGCAAATACAGGTGGAAAATACGAAGTTGGTGATCAAATAACATTAGAAATTGGCGAACGATATGTAACTGGTGAGAGTGCTAGCGAACCTTTAGACCATATGGTACCATTACAAAGGGCGAATGGAGTTAACATCGAAACATTAAAAAATACACAAATAAAACCTTATACAATTGTTGGGGAGATTGAAAGTCCGTCATGGGAGTCAACATTATCGACACCTGGATATATGATTATTAGCTATTTAGATGAGAATTTACTTCCATCAAACAAAACAGTTGATGCATATTTAGCTCTAGATAAAGTCAGTCAATCTTTATATGATACCTCGAGTTCTTTAGCTAAGAAAAATAATATCGATGCTGATAAGATCCAATATAATACTCACTTATTGGGTTATTATGGAGTGACAGGTTTAGGAAACTTGAGATTGACGATCTTGGCTTCAGAATTCATTATTATAGCGGTTATTGTCGCTGGCTCGGTAGCCTTAATTTATAATGCCTTTACCATAAGTTTTGCTGAACGTGCTCGATATTTAGGTATGTTAAGCAGTGTAGGTGCAACAAAGATTCAAAAACGTAATTCTGTTTTATTCGAAGCAGCAATTGTCGGCTTCATTAGCATTCCAATAGGTATTATTATAGGGTTAATAGGTGTAATGATTACTCTCTCAATCATTAACACATATATACAACAATCTTTAAATATAGGTGAGAAACTATTAACGCTAACCGTTACGCCAATGTCAATGTTGGTTGCAATTGGTGTTTCACTAATAACAATCTTTATATCATGTTATTTACCAGCTCGGAAAGCTTCAAAAGTTTCAGCTATTGATGCCATACGCCAAACTCAAGATGTGAAGCTAACGGGGAAAGAAATAAAAACATCAAAAATTGTTCGGAATTTGTTTGGAATTCAGGCTGAAATCGGTTTGAAAAATGTAAAGAGAAATAAAAGAAGGTACCAAGTAACTATCTTTTCTTTTGTAGTGAGTATTATCCTTTTTATAACAGTTTCTTTTTTTACCGATCATTTACAAAAATCAATAGAACTTTCACAAAGGAACGTTAATTATGACATTCAAATAACAACTAGAAATGAAGATACAACAATGTTAAAGCCTTTATCTACGTTAGATAATGTGACGAGTGCTAGTATTGTAAAAACAATGCATCTATACTCATGGATTGATGATAACATCGTACCTGATGATTCTAAAAAATGGATTGGTCCAACTAGTAAAAAAGAAGGTGGAAAAATCCTCTATAACGTAGATGTAAATGTACTAGATGAAGATAGCTACATTAAATATGCTAAATCAATTAATGTAGATCCCGAAAAGTTGAAGACTTCTGATCAGCTTAACGTGATATTGATAGATACATTTAAACACATAGATGAAAAGACGCAGCAAATAATTGAAGAAAAATCTATTTACGCACAACCTGAAATGAAAATAAGTTTAATTGACAAAGTTTTCGGAACTGGTAAACAAGCAGGCGAAACATTTATAAATTCTGTGCAAATAGCAGCCGTCACTGACCAATATCCAATGGGAGATATTAATATAGATTTCCTTGAATTTGAAATCGTCATACCAGAAAGCTTAGTGGAACAACTGTTTCCTACTAATTATGTTCAAGGATTTTTTACGGATCTCTATTTAACATCTTCCGATCCAATGCAAACATACACTGAAATCGAAGAGCTAAATGATGCCAATTTCACTATTTATAGTTCTCATGTAGAACGAAAACAAAACAAACAGCTGATGCTATTAATTAAAGCATTTTCCTATGGATTTACGATACTCATAACAGTGATATCAGTTGCAAATATATTTAATACGATTTCAACTAGTATTGCTTTACGTAAAAGAGAATTTGCAATGCTAAAATCAATTGGTATGACTTCTAAAGAGTTTAACAAAATGATTAATTATGAAAGTTTCTTTTACGGAATAAAGTCTTTGTTATATGGCTTACCAATTAGTATCGTAATCATCTATGCCATTCACCGGGCCATGTTGAACACAATCAAACTTGAGTTTTCGATCCCTTGGGCGGATATGATAATTGTTATTATTGCTATATTTTTAATTGTAGTTGTATCTATGCTGTATTCCAGTACTAAAGTAAAAAAAGATAATATTATTGATGAATTAAAAATGGAGAATATATAGGTTATAAACGTAGTCTTGGGAAAGCACCTTCCTGAGACTACTTTTGTTATATGACTGAAAATTATTAATGAAAACATCCGTAGGTGTGTTTAATAACAGTTTCAATCTGGTGTCGCACACATTAATGAATGTCATACAAAACTAACACAATATAACATTTGATTAGTAAACCTATCAAATTCATGCTGTCCAATTTACGTAAAAATACCAACATGGTTTCAAAAAGAAGAAAAATTGCTGTAGGCACTTTTCGTAAGCTGAATTCCTTTTCAATAAAATTTAAACAGGTAGATAGTAGTTTTATAATTATAACAAGAATTCTAAATAAGAAAAAAGCCAAGAACGCTACTTAAATACTTGTTTATTTTGTTAGTGTGTAACACTAGAGCAGAAGAATCTATATGTACAACATAGAAGATAAAAACATTGAATATTTAAAATATTTTTACAATGTGTATGGATACATATACACATAACTAACAAGCTCTTATCACCGTCCATAACTAAATACAAATTATTTATCCTTCAACAAAGATCCCTGTTTTTATCACACATCTTTATATGAGCACGATATCCAATTTGTACATTGACTTCAAATACTTTGATACACATTTAATTTACCTTGGCACACATCTTGCAATATACATATGTAAGAGCGTGGAATAATTGTAATCACTCTATGACAGCATCCACTGAAGATTGCAATAAAGGTTACCGGTAATGTTTCCGTAACTCAAGGCTCACGCAAAAATAAGAGGAGGGGAAATTATGAAAAAGAGAACAAGTTGGTTAATGGTTATGTTAACAGTTGTATTGGCAGTCGTACTTGGTCTTGCTGGTTGCAATAGTGAAGGAGCTTCACAGACATCCGACTCATCATCTCAAAAAAGTAACGAAAGTAGTAGCGATAATAACAATAAGGAAGCTGAAAGCACGAATAGTGAACAAGTTTATAACACGATTATGAGTGAACCTACTTCATTAAGTCCTGTCTATGGTGCCTATACTCAAGATTTACTTCTCTTAAATAACATTCAAGAGGGGTTAATGAGAAAAGGGCAAGATGGTGCTACTCTTGAATATGGCTTAGCAGAAAGTCATGATTTTGAAAATAATACCTATACATTCTATTTAAGAGACGCAACATGGTCAAATGGTGAGCCTGTAACGGCTTATGATTTTGAATTCGGTTGGAAGACTGTGATGGATCCACGCAATGCCGCAGAATATGGGTATTTGTTTGAAATTACATTAATTACTGGAGCGGCGGATTTGGTGTATATGGAAATTCCAGAAAACGAGGCTGAAGCTGAAACAGCTATACAAACTGCGAAAGATGCTGTAGGTGTCAAAGCACTTGATGATAAAACACTAGAGATTAAAGTGAATGGAGAAAGCCCAGCTTTTCTAGAGTTACTTGCTTTTCCATCGTTAGTACCAATTCAACAACAGTATTTTGAAGAAGTTGGCGGTGTAGATGTGTATGGAACTGAAGCAAGTAATATGCTTTATGCAGGTCCTTTTGTAGTAGAAGAGTGGTCCCACGATGAAGTAGTTGTTTTAGCGAAAAATGAAAAATATTGGGATAAGGATACGGTTCAACTTGATAAAATCAACATGCCATGGATCTCAGATGATAATACAAGAATGCAAATGTATGAGCAAGGTGATATTGATGGTGTAGCTCTCCCTAGTGATTATATTGATCAATATGCAAATAGTGATGAAGCAACGTTGCGTACAAGAGCGAATACGTGGTGGTTTGTATTAAACCAAGAAGCAGAAGGTCTCCAAGGTGAGTATTTAAGAAATGCAAAATTTCGTGAAGCATTAGCAATTGGCTTTGATCGTGCAGAAATGAGTCAAGTTGCATGGGGAGGAACACAGGTTCCTGCAGGTGGTATCATTCCTCCAGGTATGGCTGGTTCACAATCAGGTGTAGATTTCCGTTCTGAATTCACAGAAAATTCTAATTTGCTAAAATTTGATTTTGATAGAGCTAAACAACTCATTGAAGAAGCAAAAGCTGAAATTGGTGAAGATGTTCCAGAATTTGAATTAATCGTTTATCAAAGTGATGATTGGGCAAAAACAGGACAGTACTTACAACAAAAATGGGGAGAAATCGGTGTCCCATTTACGATTAAACAAACAGACTCCAAAATAAGAAGAGCATTAATGGATAGTAGAGATTACAATTTAGTAGCAGCAGGATGGACTGCAGATTATGATGAGCCAAGTACGTATTTAGATTTATTTGTTTCAACAGGATCGTTTAACAAAAATGGATATGTAAGTGAGAAATACGATCAAGTACTTGAGGATGTTAGAGCAACGAATGACATGAAAGAGAAATTTAACTTATACGCTGAACTGGAAAGAATTGTTGTGTCAGATTATGCATATATTCCTCTATCACATGATGGGTATTATAGTTTAGAAAGAACATATGTTGATGGTATTGTCACTCATGCTGTTGGTCCAAGATCATCATACAAATGGGCATCGGTAACAGAAAAGTAAAAAAACACAAACGTAACTTCTATTGTTATTGCTTTAACTCAAAAGGTATGTACTAATTTGAATTTCAAAATAATCAAGGTATATGTTTTGTACATATACCTTGATTTAACTTGACTACTCTTTTTTCAAGTCACACCAAGATAGGAGATGGATAAGTATGCTAAAGTTTTTCCTCCGGCGTTTATGTTTTATGATCTTAACTTTATGGGTAATATGTACGTTATCATTTTTCTTTATGAAAGCAATTCCTGGAACGCCTTTTGAAGAAGACAAAATTCCACCAGCAGTGTTAGAAAATATGAAAGCAAAGTACGGATTAGACAAACCGATACCAGAACAGTATGCAATATATTTGTCAAATGTTGTACAACTTGATTTTGGTGTATCGTACAGAATAAAAAATAGAGAAGTAACGACTATTATTGCAGAGAAAATTGGACCTTCTGCGGCAATCGGGTTGCAAGCAGTTGCGTTAAGTATCCCATTTGGAATATTACTTGGCATTATTGCTGCGATATGGAGAAATACATTAATAGATTATTTAGCTGTCGGTATTGCCGTATTTGGATTCGCAATTCCAAGCTTTGTAGCAGCAGTACTACTCCAATATGTAGTTGCAGGGAAACTAGAATTATTACCTATTGCGCAATTTGAATCGTATAAACATACGATACTACCTTCGTTAGCAATTGCGTTAGGAGGTTTTGCATATTACACAAGGATGATGCGTTCGGAGCTACTCGAAGTATTAGGACAAGACTATATAAAAACTGCAAAATCTAAAGGGTTGTCTCAGCCTCTTGTTCTTATGAGACATGGTTTAAGAAATGCGATGATTCCACTCATCACTAGCTTACCAGTTGTAATCATTTTCAGTATGACAGGCTCGTTAGTCGTTGAAGAAATCTTTGCCATCCCAGGTATTGGTAAGGAATTAGTAACTTCAGTCATAACACGAGATTATACAGTAACGATGGGTTTGACGTTATTTTATGCGATTTTATACATCATTAGTCTATTTATTGTGGACCTATTGTATTCTATTGTTGACCCAAGAATTCGTATCATAGGGGGGACTGAATAGCATGAATACAGATCCTATGATTCAAGATAAGAGATTCCAGCCTTTAGACAAGAGTATCTATAAAGCTGATCATGATAAGCAGTATAAAAGTATGTCTTTTTCTCAAGATGTTTGGCGCCGTTTAAAAAAGCATAAACCAGCCATGATTTCATTTTTTTTCCTAATAGTGATTACTTTTATGGCGTTTGCTGGTCCATATATGAATGAACATGATGCAGACTACCAAAATTATGACAGTATTAAAATGGAACCCACGATGGAAAATGATTATTGGTTTGGCACAGACACATTAGGTCGAGATATGTGGACCAGGACGTGGGAAGGTGCAAAAATATCTCTACTCATTGGTGTTGTCGCAGCAACATTAGATGTTATTTTTGGCGTTGTTTATGGAGCTATTGCGGGTTACTTTGGAGGAAGAATTGATTTTATCATGATGCGTTTTATAGAAATAATCGTAAGTATACCTAACATTATATTTACAATTTTACTATTAATGGTCATTGACCGAGGAATATTAGCTATTATTATCGCAATTGCTCTTACAGGTTGGGTCGGGATGGCCCGCCTCATCCGTGGTCAAGTAATGAGCTTAAAAAGTAGAGAATACGTATTAGCAGCACGTTCTTTAGGAACAAAACCTATGAAACTCATACGTGTACATCTTATTCCTAATATGGTAGGTCCAATGATGGTAAACATGTCTTTTACGATACCGGCAGCTATTTTTGCTGAAGCTGTACTGAGTTTTATTGGTTTAGGTGTACCATTACCAGATGCGTCTTTAGGTTCTTTAGTCAATGATGGAAGAAAGTTACTTCTTTTAGAACCACACTTGTTATTTTTCCCAGCAACGATTATTACTTTGATTATTCTTTCGTTCAGTATTTTTGGAGACGGTTTACGTGATGCAGTAGATCCAAGACTTCGAAAATAACAGAAATGTTCCATGTTAATTTATTCAATGTACTAAATATCAATAGCCTTATAATCAACTATTTTTTTCAGCTTAGGGGGGTATAGACTTAATGAAAAAGCTATTAGAAGTAAAAGACTTATACTTTTCTTTTGATACATTTGAAGGTGAAGTTGAAGCAATACGAGGAGTAAGCTTTGAAGTGAAGAAGGGAGAAGTAATCGCCTTAGTAGGAGAATCAGGTTCTGGAAAAAGTGTTACGTCTCAAACCATTGTCGGGTTAAACCCAATGCCTCCAGGGCGCTATAAATCAGGTGAAATACTATTCGAAGGAAAAGATATATCCAAACTAAACGATAAAGAACTGCAAAAAGTACGTGGCGCTGAAATATCAATGATTTTCCAAGACCCGATGACTTCGTTAAACCCAACAATGAAGATTGGCAAACAAATTAGCGAGGGCCTAATAAAGCATCAAGGGTTATCAAAGGAAGCTGCTAAACAAAAAGCCATTCAAATGCTTAGTTTAGTAGGTATTCCTAACCCTGAAAAACTATTAAATAATTACGCACATCAATTTAGTGGTGGAATGAGACAACGTGTCATGATTGCCATTGCATTAGCTTGTAACCCGAAGCTGTTAATTGCAGATGAACCCACTACTGCACTTGATGTAACGATACAAGCTCAAATTATAGATTTAATGAAAGATTTACAAAAAAAGATCGATACATCCATTATTTTAATTACACATGACCTAGGAGTTGTAGCTAATATTGCACAGAGAGTCATGATTATGTACGCAGGAAAGATTGTTGAACAAGGCTTTTTAGAAGAAATATTTTATAACCCTAGGCACCCTTATACATGGGGATTGTTAAAGTCTGTCCCCCGTCTAGATTCGAGGGAACACGGAAGGTTAACATCAATTCCTGGTACACCACCACCATTGAATAACCCACCTAACGGCTGTCCATTTGCAGAGCGCTGTGATTACGCTATGAATATTTGTGCCGAAGAATTTCCTTATGAAACTACTAAATCAGCAACTCATAAAGTAGCTTGTTGGCTTGAGGATCCAGCGGTTCCTCCGATACATCAGCCTATGCAGATAGGAGGACATGTATAATGGGAAACGTTAAGCCGTTACTAAAAGTGAAGAATTTACACAAAGAGTTTAAAGTTGGAGGAGGCCAGAAGCTTAAAGCAGTAAATGACGTATCTTTTACAGTAAATGAAGGTGAAACTTTTGGTTTAGTAGGAGAGTCAGGTTGTGGAAAATCAACAACAGGAAGAACAATATTGCAGTTATATGAAGCTACAAGCGGTGAAATTATATTTGATGGTGAAGACATCTCAAAAATGGATAAAAAAAGAAAAAGAGCCTTACACAGTGATATCCAAATGATCTTTCAGGATCCATATGCATCATTAAATCCAAGGTTAACAGTCACTGAGATCATTGCTGAAGGAATGGATGCACAAAAAATGTACAAAAAGAATAAAAAGGCAAAGCTTGCACGAGTATACGAGTTGTTAGAATTGGTTGGCTTAAATAAAAATCATGCAAACAGGTATCCACACGAATTTTCTGGTGGACAGCGCCAGCGTATAGGTATCGCTAGAGCACTAGCAGTTCAGCCGAGATTTATTATAGCAGATGAACCAATATCAGCGTTAGATGTATCTATCCAAGCACAGGTTGTTAATTTATTTCAAGAATTACAGGAAAAGCACAAGCTAACTTACTTATTCATCGCTCATGATTTAGCGATGGTCAAACATATATCTGATCGCATTGGTGTCATGTACCTCGGTAAACTAGTTGAAGTAGCAGAAAGTGTAGAATTGTATGAGGATCCACTTCATCCGTATACACAGGCTCTACTTTCAGCTATACCTATTCCAGATCCAGATATTGAACAAAGCAGGGAACGTATCGTTCTGCAGGGAGACGTGCCAAGTCCAATGAACCCTCCTAGTGGCTGTCATTTTCGCACAAGATGTCCTTATGTCAAAAAAGAATGCGAAGAAATAAAACCTGAGCTGGTGGAGGTCAAAAAAGGTCATTTTGTTGCTTGTCATTTATATGAATAGCATGTCAGAAATACATTATGTTGAACATCTAAATCTATAATAATCTATGTTCAATATTTACTAATGAGCTCTTGTTGTCATTTAATAGTTATGTTATTTAATGTTGCAAAACGAGATTTTCTAGAAAATTATATGCAACTAAACGCGAGCTGTATATGAAATTAATAACAACAACCTATGCAGATAGATCATTTCTCATTGTAAGAAAGGAAAGATTTTTGTGTATTCTTACAAACATACAAAATACATCTTAAGTATTTTTATATTACTGTTATGTATCGTGTTAAGTTTCTTATTTGTCAATGATAAAGGTTTTATATTTACTCTAACAAACTACACATTTATATTTGGATTACTTATGTTAACGCTTTGCACGATTTTTTATTTATTGGAGCGTTGGTTCACTCCTGTTTTTTTGATGAGTTCGGGTAAAGATTTTCGTTCGAAAGAAAAACATGCTAACAGCTTAGTAGATTACAAGGTTGAACCTGATACGATAAAAGAGCAAGAACAGCAAAAAATGCAAAAAAATATTCTTAAAAAAGAAATAGTCAGCATTCAGTTAACAGTCGCAGTTACCTTACTTACTGTTGCGGTTGTGCTAAACCTTGTTTACTATATGATTCAATAAGAGATAGGTTATAATGTGGTTGGACCTTCAATGATTTTTCCATATTCTAAATTATTAGTTTCATCCTTGTTAATTTATAAAACTTACACACGTAGATAAATAAATGAGCATAACAAAAGGGAGTCTTATAGATTACATTCTAAATCTTATAACTCCCTTTTAATTTATGTCTGAATGAAGTACTTTTTCCCCATGTATTGTAGTTATTATACTAAGCACAAAACATGTATACTCCAACATTTCGTGGCATCTTTTCTTCTATATAGCGATGACTTTTGATTGAAAAACGTATATATAATCTAGTATAGGAACGATGGTAGCAAAGTTTTCGAATAGAGTTTTTTTTAAAAAATTGAAAATGTAATAAGAACAAAGTTCTTTATAATTAACAAAGTTATGCTTCCAACTTTGTTATATTATTTATCCAATTATTATTTTTATATCGTATCCACAAAAAGATTGCTCTAAATAAGTTATCTAAACCAATTGCAATCCATATGCCCGCAATTCCAAAACCAAAGTATAATCCTAGTAGATAAACACCTAGTGTTCTAATTAACCAGATCCCGATTGCAGTTGTATACATCGGAAATTTAGTATTTTCTCCGCCTTGATAAATTCCTGTTAGGATGAGAACAAATGCAAGAACCGGTTGAATAAATGCATCTATTTTCAATGCAAGTGTGATTTGTTGAATAACATTAGTATCTGTTGTGAAAAATGATGCTGCCCATTCTCCAAAGAAGAAGAGTAGTAGACCAAAAATAGTCATAGCAATCGTGCCAATTAGAATCGAATAATTCCCATACCTTTGTGCTCCTGCAAAATCTTTTTCTCCAAGCTTTTGACTGACTAATGTGGTTGCTGCTGTTGCAAATCCATACCCAATCATATAAGAAAATATTTCAATATTTCCTGCAATTTGGTGGGCTGCAAATGTGTTTGTTCCAAGAGCAACAATCATCCCAAAGTAAAGCACCTGGCCGACTCTCATAACAAGTCTTTCTCCAGCAGCTGGGGCACCTAATGTAATTAATTGTAGCTGGGACTTTTTATTAATCTTCCAATTTTTTTTCTTAAATGCAAGAATGTTCGATTTTGCTAAGTAGATTGTTAAGCCAATTACACCAATAAACCTAGAAATGACAGTAGCAAAGGCAGCGCCCGCAAGTCCGAAAGAAGGGATTAAGAAAAATCCAAAAATGAGAATATAATCTAGTAATATATTTAATAGGTTGATCGTAACACTTATTTTCATGGGTGTTTTAGTATCACCAGTTCCTCGCATAATGCTACTAAGTACAAACATTAGTGATATTAAAATTGAAGGGATGGCTACAATTTGAAAATATGTAACTGCCGCGCTTAACACATCGTGTTCTACACCCATTAAGAGTAATAGAGATTCAGCAAAGAATATCGATATAACACCAAAGAAAATACCAAATAATGTCGCCAAAATAATGGCCTGTTGGCCAATTTGACTCGCTTTTTCCTTGTTATTTGCTCCTATATTTTTTGCTACGTAAACATTTGTCGCAACCCCTAACGACATAAATACTGCAAAATAAATAGCCAAAATAGCGTTCGTAACTCCGACAGCAGACACTTCAATTAAACCAAGCTTTGAAACAAATAACGTATCTACAAATCCAAGTATTGTTTGAAAAAAATTCTCGATTACTGCTGGTAATGCTAGAGCTAAAATTGTGATGATTAAATGTTTTGTTGTTTCCGATGAATTCTTTTGTTGTTCAATTTGATGCTCCATTAATATACCTTCCTCTAACGTATAAATTTGTCAATAGCGTCGTTTAATTTATCCATTACTTGATCATCACCTTCTTTGACAGCTTCGACTACACAGCCCTCAAGGTGGTCCTTTAGTATCAGTTTGCCACAATTGTCAAGTGCTGAACGAATAGCGGCTATTTGAATAAGTAGATCACCGCAATCTCTATCTGATGCAGCCATATCTTTCACAGAACGAACATGTCCTTCAATCCTGGCTAACCGATTTACTATACTTTTGCGATGTTTATGATGTTCTGACATATGTTATCACCTCACTGATCACTATATCCCCTAGGGGGGGTTATTTGCAAGCCCAAAAATACGATTTAATCAAATATCTTCATAGCATAAACTATTTCCCATTTGCTATAACCGTACTAATTGAATTGCTCATCATAGAGAAAAAACTGCATAGTCCACAAAACAAGTAAAAAAAATTTTTATATAGAAAGTATTGACATTTTATTCAAAAACATTTAAGTTAGTTACATAAGTAGCTAACCAATGAAGGAAGGAACCATTATGGATCAGAAATTAAACAGTGAAAAACCCATTTTTTCTCAAATCGCTGAAAATATTGAATCAAGTATCTTAGATGGGTCTATTAAGGAAGGGGAAAAAGTACCTTCTACAAATGAGTTTGGCAAATATTATCAAATTAACCCTGCTACAGCAGCAAAAGGAATTAATCAGCTTGTGGATCAAAAGATATTATTTAAAAAAAGAGGGATAGGTATGTTTGTCACAGATGGTGCAAAAGAAATGATTTTCGAGAAGCGGAAAAAAGATTTTTACAATGATTACATCATTCCATTAAAAGCTGAAGCAAATAAGCTTGGTTTAGCTAAGGAAGAACTTTCTATTATGATTAACAAGGAGGAAGAATGATGAAAATATATATACAAAACCTTAGTCAGAAGTATGGTTCCAAAACAGCATTACATAACCTTAACATCACGCTTGAGGAGGATAAAATTTATGGGCTATTAGGTAGAAATGGGGCAGGGAAGACGACATTTATGCAAATACTTGCTGGTCATATATTACCAAGCAAAGGTAAAATATTAATTAATAACGAACAACCTTTCAATAATCGAAACGTGTTAAAAAGTGTTTGCCTAATTAATGAAAGTAATAATTTTAAAAGAAAATTAAAGCTTAAACATGTACTACACGTTGCATCTAAATTTTATCCAACATGGTCAAAGCAAACAGCCGATCATTTACTACATGTGTTCAATTTAGATCCGAATATGAGTGCTAGATCATTGTCTAAAGGGATGGAATCTGCATTAGGTATCATTATAGGACTTTCAAGCGGAGCAAAAATAACCATTTTTGATGAACCGTATATCGGTTTAGATGCATCAGCACGATATAAGTTTTATGATCTTTTACTAGACGAGTATAAGAGGAATCCTCGAACGTTTATTTTATCAACCCATCTAATTGATGAGGCGAGTAATTTATTTGAAGAAATTTTGTTAATCCAGGATGGGGAGTTGCTCCTACACAAAACGGCAGATGAATTACAAGAAATGAGTCTTCAAATAAGTGGGAATATACAAGCAGTTAATGAGTATTGTCATGAAAAAAATGTTATTTTTGAGAATGAGATGATTGGAAGAAAAACAGCTATGTTATTTGGTGAAAAATTAAACATACAAGAGGCAAAATTAAAAGGCTTAGATGTAGGGCGGTGCAATATTCAGGAATTAATGGTTCACTTGACAGAAAAAGAAGGGGGACGCTTATATGCATAATGATATTCGAGCAACCTTAAATTATTTCATTTATGATTTTCGCTTCACGATAAGTATCTTTTGGGTTGTGTTGTGTTCAAGTTTAGTAGTACTTTCTATAGCTTCATTATCTCTTGACTCAATTGTGAGAATAAATACTAGTTTAGCGGTATACATTTATGCTGCTATTGCTGGATTTTCAATTACTAAAGAAATTTTTCCTAATTGTATTAAAATGGGAGCGACACGGAATAACTACATTATAGCAGCTAGTTTTTTCGCTATTCTTTTTGCCATTTTTATGTCTGCAATGAATTTACTCGTATCTGTTATTTTTCAATTAATAACTACTTCGCCGGAACTATCAAATTTAGCGATATTTTACACTTTAGATGCTACAACATTATCATTTACATGGTTCAATCACTTTTTCATTGACTTTGTCATTTGTCTTTTCATCATATCAGTGGGTTTCTTCTCTAGTGCTATATTCTACAGGTTCGGTCTAATTGGTGGGTTCGTCAACCTAGCTTTGCTAGGTATATTCATTTTAATACCTAACGTCCGTGATTTATTTATAGATTTTGTTATGAGTATAGAGGGGCGCACGATAGACTTAAATTTTGGCGCAGTTACGATAGTTGTAATCACATTTATTTTCCTAACATGGTTAGTATTAAGAAGAGCTTCTTTAGTACAAAGTGTATCAAGATAGATAGTTATGGAACGGAAGGATATTTTACGATGAATATACTCTTAGACTTTGTTCTTATTGATATCAAACTAGAACAATAATATGTATTATTATACGTTTTTCGTTGTATTACTTAAGGTTAGCTGATACGAATTATGTTACCTTGTATACTTTCTTAAAAAGAAAAACAACAATTCATACGAAAACAGCTATAAATTAAGTGATAGATGAAATTTCTTACCACTTCAACAAGGTTGCATAATGGGAACACCTGGAGGAATAAGAATTTTTTTTAAAGCACTAATAATAAAACGATACGATTAATTTTAAAATGATCGTATCGTTGGTAGTTATAAAGGTTTATTTTTCAGGATCTAATTAACCGTCGTAATATGGAAATTGGTTAAAGGACTTCCTAATATAAGTAATAGTTCAATTGTACATTCTAGCTTTAGGATCACACTTTTTGATTGAGAATATGTCTATAGCTGAGTAAATAGTAGGCAATGTCGGTCTAATACACTATAAATGCGGCTAATCTGCATAGATATCTACATAATATTCTCGTGCTAATTACAATATGAGAAAAAGAGTTAAAACATATCGTACAAATTCTATGAGAAGTTTGGTCAATTAAGCGTTTCTTGCTTTCATTACAAGTGGCGCATGTTTCATCATTGGGAAAGTGCATATTAACAAACAAAATCCTATAAATCCTACAATTGTAAATGTATAAATGACATTTAATTCAAAAACCCACTCCAATAAAGAAGTAATGTTAATAATATTTATTAATATTGTAATAAGAAGGTTAAATGCGAAAAAAATGATTAAGAAATTTCGGGTTCCTAGTCTTTTCCAACTGACGGTAAGAAAGGCACTTAGTCCAAGTAATAAAAAACCAACCATCAAATCAATCCACACATATGCTAGAATATGATAATTCATTGAATAGAACATGCCTGGATGAAAGAAGGATAATTTGTGAACACCTAATTGATTCAATGTGTTCATAATAAAATATATAATATTTAAAACGGTAATAAAGCAAATAACCATAATGGAAGCGATAAAATAGTATGACTTTAAAAACTGTTTTCGAGTACTGCCTAGGCCTATTAAAACTGGGAAGGAATAAACAATTCCAATACACGCAATTGTACAAATAGCTCCATATATTGGGCCGAAAAGGGAAGCAGAAAAACTGACTTCAAAAATAACCCCAATTGCTATAAAAATAACAGCTAGCCCTAATGTTATCGCTGAAAATAACAATAACCACCAACGCATATCTTCGAATAACAGTCTGTATGTTCCTTTTACAGCATTCATACATTAACCACCTTCTTAGTCGTAGTCATGTTAATTAAATAGCCTTGTAAAGTAGCTTTTTCAATCAAGAGATTTTGTTCAGAAGCAATTTTTTTCCATTCTTTAGAGTATGGAGCATCAATCATAATTTTAGTTGTAGAGCCTATTGTTGAAGATTCTATGATTTTTGCATGCTTCGACACTTTATGAATATCTTCTTCAGTACCTGATAGGAGAATACCACGTTCACGCATTTCTTCCATTTGATGATGGAACAATACTTTTCCTTCATGTACAACAACTAGCGATTCACATAAAGGCTGAATTTCCTCTATATGGTGGGTGGAGAGTAAAATTAATCGAGGATGGTCTTCATAGCTTTCTAATAATACATCATAAAACTGCTTGCGCTTCACTGCATCTAAACCATTTGTTGGCTCATCTAGAATTGTCACGGTAGCGTTGCTTGCCAAGCCTAGTATGATTTGTGCTGCGGTTTTCATTCCTTTAGAGAATTTAGTAATTTTCTTTTTTACAGGTAATTCGAATAGATCACACAAAGATTTTGCTAGCTCATGATCCCAATTTGGATGAAAATATTGACCGTATTTTAATACATCCTGTACTGTCCAATTTTTACCGAAGGGATGATTTTCTTGAATGTAACATATATGTTGCTGTGCAGATAAGTTGTTGTATGGATTTTGATCCATAATGGTGATTTCCCCATTATCTGGTCGGTCATGTCCTGCTAACAAACTCATAAGTGTTGTTTTTCCAGCCCCATTTTTCCCCCATATACCGGAAATAATTGGTGCATCCTCCTTAAATGAAAAATGATTCAACACAGGTGTCTGATGGTATCCGTAAGTGACATTTTGTACATTAATCATGATTCACTCTCCTTATCTTTTTTCTGTTGTCCTCTTATTAAGTCAATAATCATTTCTTCATCAATGTGAATGCGGCGTGCTTCTTCAAGTAAAGGCATGATGTATTCTTCATAAAAATGTTGTTTTCTTTCTATAAGCAATTTTTCTCTCGCTCCTTTTGCAACAAACATTCCAACACCTCGTTGCTTGTATATGATTCCTTTATCAACAAGGGACTGCAAACCCTTTCGTGCGGTTGCAGGATTAATGTTGTAGAATCGTGAAAGCTCATTTGTTGATGGAACTTGCTCTTCAACTTTTAACCTTCCGTCAACGATGTCATCCATTATCATCACAGCAATTTGTTGGAAAATAGGTTGAGATTCATCAAGAGTTGATTTCATTTGTGCCACCTCACTTTACGTAAAAATACAGCTTAGTTGTATAGTTAGTCACTCGTGTAACTAACTATACAGGAGATTTTTCTTTCTGTAAAGATGATTCTAATTAATAGGTGAGTACACACATACTCGGCATGCCACAATTTTTAGGGGTTAAACTGGTACTAAACTTTCAAACTCTATGGAGTTATTTTAACTAAGTAATAAATACTCAATCTTGCAAAGGTAATGAATTTTTTAATAATGGGCTCGCTGAAAAATGATGTAGTGCAATTTTAAAATAATTCCGCTAGCTGAACTATGTTTCCTATTACCAGATACTGAAAAAAATAGTTTATACAAAAAATAAATAAAAACTCAATGGATGATCAGCTTTTTTATGGCAAGTTTGATTACAAATGATTCTTGCTATTTCTAAATGCTTATACATCAATTAGAGTTGACATTAGGAAACAAACTAAATAGATTATTTCAATCTTTATTTATAGTAGAAGGGAAGTTATATTTATGGAACAAGAACAAAGTGGTGTAATAACAAAAGATAAAGCATTGTATAAGGTAGCAGAACTTGCGACAGAGAAATATGATGTACAAGTTGATGAGTTAGTTTTTCTAAGTGAAGAAACTAACATCTTATATAAACTTAAAGATCATTTAGGTTACACATATGTCATGAAGATCTTTCAAGAGGAATCTAGTTCTTTAGAGGATAATCTTACGGAAATATTCTTTATGGACATTGTAAATAAAGCAAATTACGTCTCTGCTCCGAGAATGATCTCAGGGAAAGATGGGGAAAAATTACAAGTTATTAAATCAACATATACTTCTACACCCAAACGTGTTGCTTTATATAGTTGGTTGGAAGGTGATGATCTAGAGGGGAATGAATGTGAGAAGCGCTTTATACAATTAGGTGAGTTAACTGCTCGTCTGCATAAAACAACTTATGGGATACAGATTCCTTCAAAAATTACTCCAAAAACATGGGATAAAGTATTTTATTATCAGGGAGAAGAAGCAATCTATAAACATGAAAAATACCAGAAGTTTTTGTCAAACGAATTCCATCAAATAATGGATGGGATCATTCCTTTTTTAAATGATCAATTATCGACTTACTATAAAAATAATAATGAAGACCTTCAATTAATACATGGTGATCTAAACCCATCGAATATTAAAGTTAACGGGGAACAAATGCATTTAATAGACTTTGAGGATTCTATGTTTGGGTTGCCAATACACGACATATCCATTATGTTGTATTACTACAAGTATGAGGAGACGCAAAATTTTGATGAAGTAAAACGTTTCTATTTTCAAGGTTATAGAAAGGTCCGCGATTTACCTAATATAACTGACTACGAGCTAGAGCTATTTATGACCGCTAGAAGAGTGAACTTCTTGAATTATATATTGGAAGTTAGTAATGATCCTGTAGATTTTATTGAAACTAGTTTACCTAGAGTGAAAGAATTTGTCGAAAAATATAATATTAACCTATTGAAGTGAGTTCGTTAAAGTATGACTTTTTTCGTTAACTTTGTTGCTAGTTATATTAGTGCTTAATAATTGAAAAAGTAGGGAAGATGCCCCGATCACTAAATGTATACATGCTTATTTCTTAGAACGCACAGCAACAATCAATGCGAAAACAGCCTAAAGTACTAAACAGGGTGAAATATATAACCCAAAAATGCTATTTCTTTAATGTAATAGGAGGTGGTGAAGTATAAGTTCTAATAATTAATACTATTTGAGAAAGATGGTCCTTATTGTAACTAAAATAGCATTGCTCGTATAAATTAAGCATCGTTTTAAATAATGGTACGTTAAAACGCTTTCATTGAGAGGTAGCCAAAAAATAATTACCCCACTTGCTATCACCCCCAAAATCATATGATGACTTGGGGGTATGTATTCGTACTCACTTTAACTTTTTGTTAAAAATACTATATCTTTTCGCTAACCTTACTATTCTTAGTATACTCTTTTACAAAAGTCAAAAATTTTGTAGCATCACTAGTTGATGAAAATGAGACTTGTGCTTGTTTGTCGTTTCCTCCGCCTTTACCTTCATACTCTTTAGCATGCTCTTTAACCATAGCCCCGATATGTATATCAAATTTACCGTCTTGTGCTATCAATAGCCGATTTTCGATCGTTGATAGTAATAACACGATAGCCTGCTGTTTTGCTAAAATTTGTTTTGATATGATTTGTAAGTCTTTACTACTGTAATCCTTTGATATAAAGTGTATAACATGGTCATTTGCTTCGTGAATTATATGATCCGCCACATATGAAAATAATTGACTTTTTACCTCGCTTAGATCTTTTTGTAATTGCCTTCTTTCTTGTTCCATTTTGTCTAGCTTATTTACAAAATTCTCCCTACTCGTACTTAGCTTTAAACCGATATTTGATATTACTGAATGTGCTGATCCATAATCAGCTAAAGCTTTAAAGCCACATACGAAGTATAGTCTTGTTTTGCCCCGATGCTTTTCGGTTTTAAGTAGCTTTAGCATACCTATTTGTCCTGTAGATTCCACATGTGTACCGCAACATGCTGACACATCTATGCCAGTAATTTCAACGATCCTAATATTTTCAGATACTTTCGGAAGTTTACGTAATCGTAATGAAGGTAATTCATCATTAGACACATAATAAGTTTTTATTTTCCTATTTTCAAAAATATATTTGTTCACCTGTTGCTCTACTTGGAACAATTGATCATCAGAAATGCTAGGAGTATCCAAATCAATGGATACAGTATCTGACCCAAGGTGAAAGCTTAAAGTCTCCAGTTCAAACAGTTCAATACATACAGCCGATAATAAATGTTGCCCAGTATGATGTTGTGTATGATCTATACGTCGTTGTTTGTCAATTTGACAATCCGCCTCACCAATGTTTAATGGCGCTGTCACTTGATGAACGATACTTGTACCATCTTCTTGCACATCAATAACTTCTACACCATTTATCGTTCCATGATCTGCTGGTTGTCCTCCACCTTCTGGATAAAATGCAGTTTCTTCAAGGATAACGAAGTAGTTATTATCCTTTTCATATTTATTTGTAATGACAGTTTGCCAAGTAGTCATATTTGGGTCTGAATAATAGAGGTTCGTTTTCATTATTTTACACCTTTCCCACGTTGGATTTAATTGATATAATTATGATTTTCGTATATTATACTATTTTTTGCAATTATTAAAGCGTAATTAGAAGGGAAACTGAGATGAAATTAACTATTCATGAGATTTTTGAGCAATGGCAAAAGGCACTTCAAGCAGAAATATCTACGTTAAAAGACAAAGGTGGCTCTAGTGTTCACATTCGACATGGAAAGATGATTTCTTCTCATAAAGATGAATATATTTATGTTTTTTATACAAGTTCAGATGTCTATTTGGTAGAAGGTGCAGCAGTAAGAATTAAGTACAACGAAGAAGATTATCTTGGAGAGATTATATCTGTTGAAGGTAACCAACTTATAGTCACACTAGCTACTTATATTGGGAAAACAGTCAGCGATTTAGAATTGAGTACGGAACCTTGGCGTTTAATTGAAGCTTTATTAACAAGACTTGATGAAGCTTCAAACGATCAACAAAAACTTAGACAAGTGTCAAAGTTGTTAAGAGGTAATGCGGCTGATAATCATCATCAGCAACATGCTGAAACTCCTTTGAAAGAGGTTGTTAATCGAAGTTTATATAACGATACAACTTATGTTTGGGGACCACCTGGTACAGGAAAAACGTTCACGCTTTCCAGAGTTATCGTCCAAAATTATGTAAAAGGACAAAAAATCCTCGTCTTAACACATAGCAATGCTGCACTTGATGTAGTAATGCTTGCTGTTACAAATTTCTTGTCTGAACGTGGACGTTGGAAAACAGGTGATATTATTAGATACGGTATGAGTCGAGACGAACAGGTCATTGCACACGATAGTCTACTGTCTTCAACAATAGCTGAACAGATCCATCATCAAATACGTGACCGAAAAATGGTGATTACTGAACAAAAAGATTATGTAAAAGAGAAAATAGAAGCTAAGCAACACGTTCCGATACAATCTGTTACGTCATTACAAACTGAGCTAGAAGGGTATCGTTCTGAATTAACAGAGGCTGAGAAAGAAGTTATCCAGCGAGCACGAGTAATAGGGGTAACGCTAACGAAAGCGGCAGTGGATAAGCAAATTTTTGATAGAAACTATGATCTTATCGTGATTGATGAAGCAAGTATGGCGTATGTCCCACAAATAGCCTTTGCAGCTACTCTTGGTAAGAGAATTGTTGTTTGTGGTGATTTTCAACAGTTACCTCCTATTGCTCTTTCAGACAATATGTATGTAAATAGATGGCTTAAGGAAGATATATTTCGGAAGACAAACATTGTGACAACTTTGGAACAACAGGGAAGACACCCGAATTTGTTTATGTTAACTAAACAGAGAAGGATGCATCCTGATATTTCCGCATTTTCTAATGTAGAAATGTATCAATCCAATGTAAGTGATCACTTAACAGTTAAAAAGAGAGCAATCATAGCTAGAAAAAAGCCTTATCCGGGTGATGCAATGATTTTCATTGATAGCTCCTATTTTCAAGCTTTTGCTATGAAGGATGAAATCTATGAATCAAGGTTTAACTTAATCACAGCCTGTCTTGCACTACACCATATATTTGTTGCCTATCGAAACGGGCATAAATCCATAGGGTACGTGACGCCATATCGTGCCCAAGCTCGAATCATATCCACTTGGCTAAATGAAAGAATGCCATTATCAAAATTAGCAGAAGGTACGACAATTACAGCTGCAACTATTCACAAATTCCAAGGCTCTGAACGAGATTTCATGATATTTGATATTGTGGACAGTAATGGTCAGCTTACTGCTGGTCAGTTGTTAACTAATAAACAATCATCACGACTAGTAAATGTAGCTGTCACAAGAGCAAAAGGCAAGTTATTAACAATTGCTGATCAACCTTTTATTAAGAGCAAGGTAGGTAAAGATAAAGCGATTAGTAAACTGTTAAATCATATGCATAAGAAAAATCACAAACAGAGCCACGACAACATTGTAGCATCATTAACAGATGAACGAGGTAGTAAACAATTAACTTGGTATCGGAATAATGAAGTGAATGATATATTATTAAAGGATATTTCAAATGCCAACAAAAGAATTATGATCTCTGTACCACAATTACACAACTATCATAATCAACTTTGGCCAGTGTTAAAAGATTTATCTAATAAATTGGTCATAACAATTATTACTGAAGAACCTGAACAAATTCCACTACAAAGCTACCATTTAGTACAAAAAAGAGTTTTACAGCCGTTTGTGATTATTGATGAAAGAATCATATGGGCTATCGCTCAAACAGATATACAGGTTGCAGCAAAGATGAACGCGCCACAAACAGTTCGGTTGCTATTAAAATACTTAAATATCCCATTGGCTAAACGAAATCAGATGCAAGTTAGAGAAACAATACTTCTACATCATCCAACGATTTCACTGAAGAAGTATATTGCAACTTGGCACTATTGTTACGTTTGCAATCACCAGCAGAGTAGTTTTATAGATGAGGAAGGAAAGATTCTACTTGAGTGTAAGCATTGCTATAGTAAACGTGTATTATCTGACAAAATTTTAGCTAAATATTTACAATATATTGATGCAAAATGTAAGCAATGTCATTCAAAATTAAATGAGGAAATGAAAATTGGACAAGCAGCCATCTATTGCTCAACATGTAAAGTCTATTACGATGCAAAACGATTGTGGTAAGCTGTAAAGAGAGCCTTAAGGAAATTTGTTACATATCAATTATGATTTTACAGGCATATTACTCCTACTTACAATCTTATTCACAATTCATTTCACGAATTTTAGGCAATTATGTTAAAATATATGTCATAGAATTTTATATTCCTTAAGCGGTTACCAGAGTTAAATCTGTTGAACTTAAAATTTCATATTATACATGAGACTAACAATAATATATCTGCGACGGTTTATGATTAGTTATAATGGTAAAGCTTAATGATAGGAATATGAAATAAGTGATTCTATGGAATGAGAGTGAAAAAATGAGTTTAAGTGAAAAACGCTGGTTTAGAACAATGATAGGAATCATCTTGATTCTATTAATTGCATTTCTTCTTGAGAAAACGTTATTTGTGTTTACCCCGGTTTTCGTACTAATTAAAACGATTTTTTTACCATTCGTTATATCTGGGGTCTTATTTTATTTATGTAGGCCACTTATTAAGTGGTTAGAAAAAAGAAGAATTCCAAATTGGTTAGCGATAATAATCGTTTATTTGGTAATCATTCTATTCTTTTATATCTTCTACAAACTAGTAACTCCTGTTATTAATGATCAGCTAGAAAGACTAATGAATAACTTACCATCTATGATAAATGTGATGTTTGAGGGGATCGAGTATGTACAAAAAAACATGGATTTATTCCCTGATTTTCAAGAAGCAGCCTTATCCTTCAGTGGAGACTTCGAACAAAAACTAACTGAAAATATCGGAAATATATCTAGTGGGATCATTAGCTTTGTTGGTGGATTCGTTAATACGATCTTTTATCTGTTCCTCGTTCCTTTTATATTGTTATATATGTTAAAGGATGGAGATCGTTTCCAACCGAGCGTCGCTAAATTCTTTCCTGAAAATAAGCGTGGTAATATTCTTGCAGTGTTGAAAGATATGGATAAAACCATTTCTTCCTATGTACAAGGACAAGTAATCGTCAGTGTCTCTGTTGGGTTGATGCTATTTATAGGCTATCTCATTATTGGTCTTGATTATTCGATCATCTTAGCTATTTTTGGTATGTTTACGAATGTGATACCGTTTCTAGGACCTTATCTAGCTGTTATTCCTGCATTTCTTGTTGCGCTTTTCCAAGATCCTATAATGGCAATTTATGTTGCTATTATTATGCTCATTGCACAACAAGTTGAGGGTAATGTAATATCACCACAAATAATGGGAAAGACATTGAATATACACCCGTTAACAATTATCATTTTAATACTAACTGCAGGGAATTTAGTCGGGATACTAGGTATTATTTTTGCCATCCCTACTTATGCTGTTGCAAAAGTTGTTATCTCCCATGCCGTTAAGCTTTATAAAATCAGTATACAGGAATCACGTTAATAGTCATTTGAACGACATCACTGTACATGTAAATAAAGGTAAAATGGGGAAACCCTTGATCTAAAGGTTTGTGTTCATGCCTTCGATCAAGGGTTTCAATTTGTTAAATTTCAAAGTTTACATTGCTTTATTATAAGTAGGTGTCGATTTAGTATTATTTACTAAATGATAAATTCTTGGTGCGATCATCGCTGCAATAATCGTAAAGACAAAATCCTTTATCGCAAAAAAGATCATTGTTTTCCATGCAGCTGAGTATCCAATTTCTGCACCAGTCCAAGTGTTTATAGAAAGATACATATAATTAGTACCAATCATATAAACGAGTATAATACCAACAAATGATGCAATCATAAATGTTGACAAAGTCGGCTGCTCTTTGCGCTCGACAATTTTACCAGCAAAATAAGCTACAAAAATATATGAAATAATAAATCCACCTGTAGGTAACATGAGAACTGGTAATCCACTTTTAAATTCGGCAAACACTGGTAAACCAGCGATACCGACAAGAGCATAAACGACCATTGATAAAGAGCCAACTCTACTTCCTAACAACAATCCTGCTAAAATAGCAAAAAATGGTTGCATTGAGAGTGGTACATTCCCAACTTTTAAGAAAGGTAGCCAAGAAATAATATTAGCCCCAATTGCCATTAATGCTACAAACACAGCTCCATATGTTACGTCAATCACCCTGAACTTCCTTGAATTCTTTCCCATGATGTATTCTCCCTTCCTCCATTAATTCTACACAAAAGAATTGTTAACTTATAAAACCATAATGTTAACATATTGAAGTGTACTTGTTAAAAGGTCATTTTGTCAATGATCTATCCTCATATCAAGGTTGAATTATAGGGCTCTTTTCGTATACTTTGTTTGATAATGTTGTCCAAATAGCACAAAAAAATGGTTTAACATGGTTAGTCGTTGGTGTACAAAAGGAAAGATGCCACGATCTCAAGTTGTATACGTGTTTGGCTCTTAGTACGAAAAGCAACAATTAATGCGCAAACATCCTATAATAAAAACGCTTGTTGCTATTGCAGAAGATAAAGGTGTCACATTATACATAAGTCATCGTTATCGAAGAATAGATGCCTCGAAACCTTTATTTTTTAGTATGAGAACCTTCTAAAACTACATTAATAAAAAAGTACCATAGGCTAAATACTAAGGCGCTTTTATAGGATTAACATATCAAGTTAATTTATGATGTAGAATGAGCATTGGCTTCACTTACAAAGCTTTTTTGAACCCATATTTTGGAACGCCAGCGAATTAACATAAGTATACCACGAAACCATTCATCAACAATAAATGCGATCCAAATACCAACTAAGCCCATACCCATTTGTATTCCTAACATATATGCCAAAGGTACGCTTATGCCCCACATAGATAAAATGCCCATATACACAGGAAACTTTACATCTCCAGCTGCTCTTAACGAATTTATGACAACTAAGTTAAATGCACGTCCAGGTTCAAGTATAATTGTTAACAACAGTAACTGACTACCTAATGATATAATACCTTCATTATCCGTAAATAACTGCAGCAAGTTTTTTCCTGAGAAGAAAAAGATTAAAGCCGCAGACAAGGAAATAGTAACCGCTAATCTTAAGCTCTTCAAGCATCTGTGAAAAGCTTTGTTAAGTTCATTAGCCCCTACATGGTGGCCTATCATAATTTGAGTTCCTTGACCTATTGCGAGTGCGAATAAAAAGATGAACATCATTAAGTTTTGTGTGTATACCTTAGTTGTTATCGCATCAGTACCGATCATAGCTATAAAGAATGTAATTAGCATTTGAGAGGTATTATATGATAAATGTTCACCTGCAGTCGGTACACCAATTTTAAGTAATTGACGAATCGGCTGTTTTGGGAACTTAAAGAAAATATGAAAAGGTAATGAACCATTTGTTCGCTTTAATAAAACATAAATAATGATAAGTAAACCAATAAATCTACTTAATATTGTTGAGATAGCAACTCCCTTTACACCTAATACAGGTACACCGAACGCACCAAAAATAAAAAGATAATTCCCAATTACATTTATTAGATTTACTCCCATTGTGATATACATCGTGTCTTTTGTAAAACCGTGGCTGCGTAATATAGCTCCTATCGTCATTAGAAGCCCTTCAAGAAACATAAAACCACCAACGATTTGTAAATAACTTAAGGCTTCACCCATTAGTTCATCTGGTAGCCCCATTAATAATAAAATGTCTTTCTTAAATATAAATAGGATAGCACTTAAAGAGATGCTAAAAAATAAGTTTACTGAAATTGCAACAACTGCAGTTTCATTTGCACGCTTCAAATCTTTTGAGCCGAGTTGTTGGGCGATAATAATGGCAGTACCTGTTGCAATAAAGTTAAACATGACAATGACGATTGATATTATTTGATTAGATACTCCCACTGCGGCAACTGACAGATCTGAATATTGACTAAGCATCAGCGTATCAGCGCTTCCCATTAACATTCGGAGTAACAGTTCAATAAAAATCGGCCATGTGAGGGCAAATAATGTTAAATTTTGTTGAATGTTTGATTTTTTCAATATTAATGCAGACTCCTTTTGATAGCTTTTGAAAAACTATACCTAGTGTATCTATTTTCTGTATAATAATGAATAGACTGAGCCGATATGTTTTGGAGTATTACGACTTTTTAAGGAGAACTTAAATGAGTATAATAACTATACCAGCCCCACCTTTTCCTACGTATATTAAAGGTGGGAGGGCAATATTTCATAAAGGACAAAGGCATTTTAAAAGAACATTTATCGTTTTTGATTTAATCTACGTTTGTAAAGGGGTTGTGTATATAACTGAAGATGACATTCCATACGAAATAAAAGAAGGGCAGTATATTATTTTAGTTCCAGGAATTGAACATTATGGACATCAAGGATGTACAGAGAAAAGTGAATACATATGGATGCATTTTCAAACAGAGCAGACTTATCAGTTAGAGGAGAGCCGATCCTTAAACTGGTCTCATATCATTCAGAGACAACCTACTTTTGTCACACCAGCTCATTTTCATTTACAGCTCCCAAGGCTTGGTGCTGTCCGAAGACAGAGTTATATGGAAAATGTAATGGAAAAAGTCATTTCATTAAATGAATTGCAAAATCCCGAAGTCCATATACAACAACAGCTCTATTTTCAAGATTTTATCTTTCATCTTCAAAAAGAAACCCTTAGTATTCCTGATGCTTCTGAAAAATTAGCAGAGCAAGTAGTGATCTATTTAAAAGAACGTTATAAGGAGAATTTTTTGTTAGAGGATGTAGCACGTGACCTTCATTTTCATGCTGATTATATAACAAGGTGTATGCAGCGTTCACTTGGGATGACTCCTTTACAATTTCTTACCCAATATCGATTGTTTCAAGCGAAAAAGTTACTAACGACGACAGATAAAAGGGTTATGGATATTGGTAAGGAAGTTGGAATTCAGGATTACACGTACTTTTCAAAGCTCTTTAAGCAGCATGAAGGAATGAGTCCTGTCATGTATCGTAAAGAAGTGAGCCGATCAAATGATATGAACTAGCGTATATATGAGTGATAACAATAAGTAGTTGCTACTAGCACGACAGGACATGCTTGCAACTTGCTTACATAATAAGATTATAAAGAATTAGTTTTCTAGGAGGTGCAAACGTCGTGTTATTTTCTTCAAATGTCAGGATTTCCAGGCTCAGGGAAATCATCTCTTGCAAAGCTATTAGCAAAACGAACAGGTGCAATTGTAGTAGATCACGACATTGTGAAAACCGCATTAATAGAATCTCTTGAATTTGCAAAAGATCCAAAAATTGCAGGTAAGATTTCATACAATATTGATTGGTCATTAGCAGAATATTATTTATCTCAACAAAATAGTGTGATACTGGATAGCCCATGTTTATATAATGAAATGATAGAAAAAGGACAGCGCCTATGTACAAAGTTTGGTACAAAATATAAATACGTAGAGTGTTATCTCAATGATTTTACAGAAATAAATCGCAGATTAAAGCATCGAAAACGTATGCAAAGTCAATTAAGTGAAGCTACTGAAGAGAATTTCAGTATAACTATTAATAATAGTAAAAAGCCATTTGATACTTACGGTTTAATTGTAGATTCATCCAAACCATTACATAGCTATGTATATGAAGTCATAGAATATATAAATAGTAAAGACTAAAGGTATAATTGAAGGAGTTATTTAGTAATATAAAGGAATTGATAGTCAAAATAGTAAAAACGAATGGAAAATCATGATAAAATAAACAAATAAGACCAACTTATTAAAGAGGTTTATAATAATGATAAAAAAGTTATGGATATTTCAAAAGAGTGAGGGCATTTCACCATACATATGGAGCGTATTTAGTATTTTACCGTTCTATTTTGTTTTTCAATCTTCTTCAAAGCTTGAAGTTGTAATAGGAATTATATTAACTGTTTTATTTCTTGTTTCTTATAGATTTGCATTCATCTCCAAAGGATGGATCATGTATTTATTAACGTTATTATTATTAGCAATATCAGTAACAATGACCATCTTATTTCAATTTATTTATTTTGCATTTTATATTGCCTATTTTAATGGTCATATAAGAAGTCGTATCACCTTTATGACGTTTTACATTATACATTTAATCATAACAACGGGCTTAATTAACTTTAGTGTCATTCTTCAAGAACAGCTATTTCTAAAACAAATTCCTTTTATTATCATTGTGTGGATTAGCGTGATCCTTCTACCGTTCAATATTTATAATCGGAAAAAACAAGGTAGACTTGAAGAACAGCTAGAAGATGCTAATAAAAGGATTTCTGAGCTTGTTAAACAAGAGGAACGACAACGAATTGCCCGTGACTTACACGACACGTTAGGTCAAAAACTTTCTTTAATTGGCTTAAAAAGTGATTTAGCAAGAAAGCTAATTGCTAAAGATCCTGAAAAAGCCAAAAGCGAATTGAAGGATGTTCAGCAAACTGCACGCACAGCTTTAAATGAAGTAAGAAATATGGTATCACAAATGCGTGGTATAAGGTTGAAAGAGGAATTTGTACGAGTAAAAGAAATTTTAAAAGCTGCTCAACTTGAATTTATTATAGATGAGGATGTCAAATTGAACAATGTTTCATTGTTTCTAGAAAATATACTAAGCATGTGTGTCAAAGAAGCTGTAACAAATGTAGTGAAACATAGTAACGCTACTTTATGTGAGATATCTATAGAACAATCATGGAATGAAATTTCTATTACCGTTCGTGATAACGGTATTGGCATCGCCATAGATCACGATTTAGGTAAAGGAAGTGGCCTTTTAGGAATGAAAGAAAGACTTGAGTTTGTGAATGGTAGACTAGATATCGTTTCAAATGAAGGAACAGCAATCATCATGAAAGTGCCCAATAACATAGTTAAGCAGGGAAATGAGGAGGAACTGAAATGATTCGAATAGTTATTGCAGAAGACCAACGAATGATGCTGGGTGCATTAGGGTCACTTCTCAATTTAGAAGAAGATATGGAAGTGGTAGGTAAAGCTAATAACGGCGCTGAAGCAATATCACTTGTGCAAAGACACAAGCCAGATGTTTGTATAATGGATATTGAAATGCCAGAAAAAAGCGGACTAGAAGCAGCTGAGGAACTGAAAGAAATGGCATGTAAAGTTATCATTTTAACGACCTTTGCACGAAGTGGTTATTTCCAAAGAGCATTAAAGGCAGGTGTTAAAGGGTACCTATTAAAGGACAGCCCAAGCGAGGAGTTGGCAAACTCAATTAGAAGTATCATGGCTGGAAAGCGAATTTATGCACCTGAACTTATGGACGACATGTATAATGAAGGTCATCCTCTGACTCATCGCGAAAAAGAAGTGCTAGAACTCGTTGCTGATGGTAGAGATACGAAAGAAATTGCAGATGAACTCCAAATAAAAACGAGTACAGTAAGAAATTACATTTCAACGATACTTGATAAGCTTGAAGTTAAAAATCGAATTGAAGCCATCACTCATTTTAAAGAAAAAGGATGGTTTAAGTAAATAATTGTCAAGCAAAACCAGCTAATTTTAAAATATTAGCTGGTTTTATTTGTGTAAATATGAAATTATCACATGTAGTAGGCATTATGCTATTTACTTCCTCTTAATTGCTTTATTAAGCAGACCAATTAATATAAAGCATACAAAAGGAATGAAAGGATAGTGTACAACTGGATCTAATAACGACAAAACGTTAAGAGAATTTTAAGAAATTGAATACTTTTTGCATGGTGTTAAAGGGGATGTATTTCCCGTAATTTTTGTAGGATAATACATAGTTATTCTAGATATTTGAACGATACTTATTTCAATAGTAGTATGATTTTCTTTAATAAATTGACAAATCTATATATACCCCTTATAGTATTTTATATACTATACGGGGTATATGAATGATTGGAGGTGAGTTGTAATGAGAATGATATATACTTTTCCACAAAGGTTTCTACATTTAAGTATTCCATTAACATTGGTACTTGGTTTTATCATAGGCATTTCTACTGATACGAGCTTTTTAAAACCAACAATATTATATGCGACAATTATGATGATTTATACATCGTTGGTTGGTTTAAAGTTGAAAGAATTATCCTCATTTAAGGGGTCTAAAATTTTATTGTATTCTATGATGATCAACTTTTTATTCATTCCAGCAATTGCACTATTAATAGGTAAAACGTTATTAAATGAATACCCTAATATGTTTGCTGGTTTAGTGTTATTGGCACTATTACCTACGAGTGGTATGACTATTTCATGGACATCCATGCAAAAAGGGAACGTTCATGCTGCGATAAAATTAACAGTTTTCAGCTTAATACTTGGTTCGTTGTTAACACCGATATATTTATTAATAATGGTTGGCGAATTTATTAATATTAATATGTTTGAAATTTTCAGCACCATATTATTAGTTGTTTTTTTACCTATGTTATTGGGACATATTACGTTCAAAGTAATATTAAAAAAATATACTTTGGACCAATTTCAGCAGAAAATTAAACCTAATATAACACCATTAAGTATATGGTCAATGCTTTATGTGGTATTTGTAAGTATCAGTATGAAGGCTGAAATGATTGTTAGCAAGCCACAGTTAATCATATTTGCACTTATCGTTTTAGTGTTATTTTATCTAGTAAACTATATTATTAGTACAGTAATTGCGAAGAGGCTTTTAAATCGTTCAGATGGGATTGCTTTAGTGAACGGGGTAGCACTAAGAAACCTTTCAATTGCAATAGGTTTAGCAGCGACATCTTTCGGTGCTGATGCAGCACTAATCGTTACGTTAGCTTTTATTGTTCAGCAACAAGGTCATGTTTATTATATTAAATATGCGAAGAAGTATTGGTTTAATCAACAACAGCAAAGAACATTGACACAAAGAACAACAATTGGATAGTACATCTAGAGAGGAAGATAATAAAATGACAAACAAATTAAACATTATTGTAAACTCACGTTCAGAGGGTCTAACAATTACGAACAAAGCTGGTAAACACGAATTTATCTTAGATGAAGGTAAACAAATGGGTGGAAGAGATTTAGGGCCAAATCCACTTCAATCAGTGTTAGGTGCGCTAGCAGCTTGCGAAAATGTTACCGCACGTGTAGTAGCACGAGAAATGAACTTTGATTTTAAAGATATGGAACTAAAAATCAGTGGAAAATTTGATCCACGCGGATTTATGGGTACCCCACATATCCGTCCATATTTCGAAGCTGTTAAGGTAGATGTGAGAATCATAACAACTGAACCCGAAGGAAGAATCAATGAGCTTCAACATAAAGTAGAATCTCGCTGTCCTGTATACACGATGCTAAAAGCTGCGCAGGTAGAAATGATTGACTCATGGCAAAAAGCATAGATTATTTAACAATATGTATACAATAATATAACATTGCTACTAAAAGGATTTACTTCACCAAACTATATTTTTCATTTATAAGATCTTCAAGAATTGATAAATGGGAAAGAGTCGTGAGGTTTATCCTTTTTTTATTTTTTTCCACCAACAACAATTTCCAATCCAGGTATTAATAAACGTTCATACTTCATAATTACAACACAAAAATGACGCTTAACTGTCACCGTTAAAGGCGTTTATTTTGTGATATTCTGATCTTGAAGGGGCGGTGTTATGTATAAAAAACAGGAGAAAACATTAGCTTTAATAACATTTCTAGTTGCATTTATCTTAGGTTTATCCTTTTTAGGACGTGTTTTTTCAGGGTAAGGAGGAGGCTTTTCCATGGTAAATGAAGAGGCAGTCTTTTTTAGTCGTATTTTGACGGAGTTAACACTATCCGTACATATTATTTTTGCAACAATAGGTGTTGGTGTCCCACTTATCATTATGATCGCACAGTGGGTAGGAATTAAAAAGCAAGATGAACACTACATCCTTTTAGCAAGAAGGTGGACACGTGGCTTTATTATAACAGTTGCGGTTGGTGTAGTTACAGGGACTGCAATTGGTTTACAACTCTCACTTTTATGGCCAAACTTTATGGAGCTTGCAGGTAATGTCATTGCGTTACCATTATTTATGGAAACATTCGCCTTTTTCTTTGAAGCGATATTTCTTGGCATTTATTTATACACATGGGATCGTTTTGAAAATCAGCGAAAGCATTTGTTATTGTTATTACCTGTTGCTATTGGGGCATCCTTTTCAGCTATTTTTATAACGATTGTAAATGCCTTTATGAATGCTCCACAAGGGTTTGACATTGTAGAAGGGGAACTTGTCAACATTCAGCCTTTATTAGCAATGTTTAACCCAGCAATGCCTACGAAGGTAGCACATGTGTTGACAACTGCCTATATGACTTCAGCATTTGTCTTAGCATCAATTGCTGCTTTTCGCATGCTTAAAGGATCAAAGCATGAATATCATAAAAAGGCGTTGTTTTTAACTATGAAACTTGGTCTAGTTTTTTCACTTGCTTCCGCTATAATTGGTGATTTCTCTGGGAAGTATCTAGCAGAATATCAACCTGAAAAGTTAGCGGCAGCTGAATGGCATTTTGACACAAAAAGTGAAGCTCCACTCGTTTTATACGGAGTTTTAAGTGAAGAGGAAGTGAAGTATAGCTTAAACATACCATATGCGCTCAGTATATTAGCTTTTGGTTTTCCAAGCGCTGAAGTAATTGGGCTAGATCAAATTCCTGAAGATGAAATACCACCGCTTTATATTCATTATTTATTCGATTTAATGATTACGATTGGAATTTTATTAACAATTTTATCAGGCGTTTACTTATTAGCCATTTGGAAGAAATGGAATTTTATTTTGACGAAATGGTTCCGTTGGATGGTGGTACTTGGTGGACCTTTAGCAATGATTGCTATCGAGGTAGGTTGGTGGTTTACAGAAGTTGGTCGACAGCCGTGGATACTATATCAACTTTTGCGAACAAACGATGCTGCAACTACAACTCAACATGTTGATAAAATGCTATATGCATTTTCAGGATTATATGTAGTTTTAACAATAAGTAGTATCATCGTTCTTTCACAAATGTTTAGAAAAAATACAGTTGAACAAGAATTGTCAGATCGAGCACTTGAGAAAGCAGGTGGCTCAGTATGACTCTTCAAGTAATTGGTATATCAGTATTATGGCTCTTTCTCTTTGGCTATGTAATTGTGGCTTCTATTGATTTTGGTGCTGGTTTTTTTAATGCGTATAGCACACTTACACGTAAGCAGCATATTTTAACGAAGCTCATTCAACGTTATTTGTCACCAGTTTGGGAAGTTACAAACGTTTTTCTCGTTTTTTTCTTCGTAGGCATGATTGGCTTTTTTCCAAAAACTGCATTTTATTATGGCACAACATTACTAATTCCAGTTAGTTTAGCGATTATACTTATAGCCATAAGAGGATCTTATTACGCTTTTGCAACTTATGGTAAGGGTCAAAAAAATACGTATACGATGTTGTACGGTCTGACAGGATTATTTATACCTGCTTCATTGTCTATCGTTTTAACCATTTCCGAGGGTGGCTTTGTTACAATGAAGTCATCTGGTCCAATACTAAATTATGTTGACTTGTTCACAAGCCCCTTGACGTGGAGTATTGTCATTCTTAGTTTGTCCGCTGTTCTATATATATCTGCTGTTTTTTTAACATGGTATGCTTATTATGCACAAGATCATAAAGCAACAGAATTGTTCAGAAGATATGCTCTCGTTTCTGCATTACCAACCATTGTTACAGCCTCAGGGATTATTATTGAATTGCGATCACATAACTCAATTCACTTTGAGAATTTATTAGATTTATGGTGGATATTTGGTTTGTCATTTTTCTTATTTATTGGTACTGTGATTTTACTATGGAAACGAAAAGCATTTGGATTAGCATTTGGATTGTTAGTAGGCCAATTTTTTCTAGCTTTTTTGGGGTATGGCGTATCGCATTATCCTTATTTAATGTATCCCTATCTTACAATGTACGATAGCTTTACAAATGATACGATGGCGATTGCTTTAATTATTGCGTTTGTTGCTGGACTAGGATTACTCATTCCTTCTCTCTACCTTTTGCTGAAGTTATTTCTATTTAATAAGGAGTACGTCCAAGGTAAGGGAAACAATCATGTGTAAGGAGGATGATGAATGAATAGCTTTATTATTTTCTATGCACCTATATTAATCGTTATTACATCATTAATTTTCGCTTTTTGGGTGGCACCTAAGGATGATTTGATTAAAAAATAACCTAGAATATTTAAATGTTAAAAGCTGATCTATTCATGAATAGATTGGCTTTTAACATTCAATACTTTAAGTGGAACTATGCTGTCTAACTAGAAATGATTTTTTTAGATGTAAAAGTTATGGGTCCAATTATTGATCCTATCGAGTTAATATCAGTATTTTCTACGGTTAATATATACTTCACCTTACCTAAAGTTGGTTTCAAATCAACGTGTGTAAAGCTATCAATGCTAAAATCGTTTACTTCATTTTCCAATTCGGTTTTTGCACTAAAAATTAGATTGGTTGGGTTTACCGTATTTCTATATATCTTATATATTAATTCAGGTGAATCGTCCTGTACTTCAGAGCCAATCGTCGCATTTAATATAATCTTCTCTTCCATCATCACTTTATCTACAATTAATACTACTAGTGTCAAAAACTGTGGTGATATAGGGATATTTTTCATAATACTTGCTGAAGTATTTGGGTTTAATACATATTGATGTACATCTATTAGTTTTGTTTTAGCAGGAATGCTGCAACTACTTTTTCCAATTTGATCTTTGCTAATTTGTTGGATAACAAATGTAGTTGGACCTATTACCCTGGCCATTGCATTTTGAGCAAGGCCTTCCACTGTAAGTATATATTTAACCTTTCCTAAAGGTGGATTTAAATCAACATGAGTTAAGCTATCAATATTGAAATCAATACCTGCTACTAATTCTGTTTTCGCACTAAAAATTAGATTGGCTGGGCTTACTGAATTCCGATATATTTTATAAATTATTTCAGATACATTTGCTAAAGCTTCTGTGCCAACAGTAGCCTCTAATAAAACATGATCCTTGAGCATGATGTTATCCAATGATAGTTCTGCTAACGTCAAGAAATTTGGTGATAATGGTATATCTTCAGACGAAGCTTCTATTGTATTTGGATGTAATACAAATTGATTCATATCTATTAATTTTTGAGCAACAGTTTTGTCACACATACACTTTCCTGACTGAGGTTTTCTGATTTGTTGTATAACGAAAGTGAGAGGTCCTACTACTTGAGCCATAGCATTAAAATCAACACACTCAACTGTTAGGATGTATTTTACTTTCCCTAAGGTTGGATTCATATCTACATGTCTAAATGTATCTATACTGAATTCATTACTAAAATTAGGAATACTTCCTTCTAATTCTGTTTTCGTGCTAAAGATGAGGTTTGATGGACTAATTGTGTTACGATAGATGCTATATAATAATTCTGGAGAATCACTGAGTACCTCAGACCCTACAGTGGCATTCAATAAAACAAAATCCCCTGGCATAAGATGTTCAAGTGATAGTTGTGCTAATGTCAAAAAATCTGGTGTAATGGGGATATTTTGAGCAATACTACTTGCAGTATTTGGATGTAATACAAATTGATTCATATCAACGAGGGTTTGCCTAACAGCTTGATTACATCCACATCGTGTTTTACACACATCCTCAACTCCTAAACTAAGTGATAATTTATTATATGGATGTGTTTTATTTATGTATAGAGATGTATACTAAATAGGGTGTAAATAGGTTACGTATAAAACTGAAATATTTTGTTATGGGTGATTTTAGACGGTTCTTTGCACATTTTTTTTATGCTTGTACATCACTCCATACGTATTTTTGTATGATTACATATAATATGGTAGGGGTTGGATTAATTGGAGGTTGTACTAAATTAGGGGATTATTAGGTAATCGTGATATAATAGGCATACAATAACGAATTTCTAAAGGGTGGTCGGCTTCATTCCCATTGAAAGGGGGGTGAAGCATATGACGGTATTTGAAGCGTTGATGTTCGCTGTAGCGTTTGCTGCTCTCGTCATTTCAATGCTGTCTTTTAACAAAAACGACAAAAAATAGACCACCCTTAACGCTTTATCGGAGCAGTGGGTGGTCTACTTTGACTATAAGCCGATCCTCTAGGAATCGTTTATTGTTCAATACCGTGAGTGGTGACGACACTCGCGGTCTTTTTTATTGTATGCAAGAACAGCTTGTCTATGATTAGAATATCACAATTGTTTAAAATTGTACAATAGATCATGTATCACATATAACCTTATCGCATAACATCTACATATAATAAGGCTTTTTTCGTATAGGTTCGTGGTACCACTTTTTCAATTAAGTTAGTAAAAAAGAAGCAAATAAATACCGAAAAGAGTCTTAAATTACGATGTGGAAAGGTGTGAGGATCGTGGATGCGTTAATCAAGTTATTAGCTTTTATTTGGGAAACATAATATAACCATTACGAAGGTTCTGGTATAAAACCGGAACCTATGTACTTAAATAGCATAACCAGTTCTTTTTTTATAACTACACATATATGAAACTCTGATATAATCGGATTACAATAACGATATTTGAAGGAGCTGAAGTATAATCAAAGCCTTTGCTTTGGTACTCTTTTTAAAAAAATATTGTTGTTATATCTACATAAGTATAAAATTTTAACATAAAACTCGTAAACTATAGGAGATTATATATGAAAAAGATGGAGCGGTTGGTTGGAATTATTTATGCATTAAAAGAACACGAACAGCTAACAGCTAAGCAAATTTCAGATCTATTTGAAGTAAGTGAAAGAACAATTTATAGGGATATAGAGGCACTTAGTCAATTAAACATACCTATCATATCCTTAGAAGGATTTGGTGGAGGTTATCAAATAGATGATAACTATTTCATACCAAGTGTTGCTTTTAACGAAAAAGAAATCTTATATTTATTAATGAGCTTGCGGTTAGGAGAAATTATTAAAGTTCCGAATATGCAAGAAGACTACGTATCATTAAAGTATAAGCTACTTAACATCCTAGATAACAATAAGAAGGAAAAATATCTTACTTTATTAGAGAAAATAACTTTTTTTATAAATGATATTTTCCCAGGTTCTTATAAGAAAGATGTAATTCAAATTATTATTGATAGCTTTCTTGAATACAAAAATATAGTTATACAGTACTACTCACCTAAAACAAATGTACTGATTGAAAGAGAAGTAACTCCATATCAACTATTTTATGATAGTGGTGGTTGGTATATTAATAGTTTTTGCCACCTAAGAAAGCAGGATAGATGCTTTAGATTAGACAGAATAAAGGAAATAAGTATTTCAGAAAATACATATTCTTCAACATTACTAGATGAATTAATGCAAAACAAGAAGCAAGGGCAAGACGATAAAATAAATGTTACGTTATCAATGGATAAGAGCCTATATGAAACAGTTAAACATGATTATATGTTTCTAGATTCTGTCGTAAAAGACTGTGGAAATATAGTTACGTTACAGTTTTGGGCGTATGTTGATGATATTATAAGATTATCAATAACGAATATAGATGAAGTGACGATTATTGAGCCACCTATGCTTATAAGTCAATTATCTGAAAAATGTCAACAAATCATGAAAAAATATAAACAACACTGACAAGTTTATGTCAGTGTTGTTTTGTTATGATGAATGGGTGTTTGATTTAAAGTTACAAAATAATAAGGAGCTGGATTTACATGAATGAAGTTAAACAGCTGAAATCTTTACTACTACAAATTAAGTCCAATAACTGGAGTGTACCAGTAGATGTAAATTTAGATCAATTAACAACTGCAATGATGAAACATCTAGGATCAACAGATTCAGAATTAAGAGATGAACTAATTTATTCTCTTTTTCACCAGTTGATTAGAGAAAAAGCCTTATCAGATAATCAATTAAAAGATTTATTGAAGCTGTCATTGTCTGATCAACATTTGTTTTATAACATAGGGGCAAAAGGAGATGATACGGTTTTTAATAGGGCTTTTGCTATTTTAATAGTTAGTTCAATTGTAATGTATCATAATCAAAATGGAGAAAATTTGCTGACAGAAGAAGAAATTTTTCACGTACATAAAAATGTTTTATGCTATGCAAAACTTGAAAATGATGTTCGAGGATTTGTGAAAAATAAGGGATGGGCTCATTCTACAGCACATTTAGCAGATGCACTTAATGAACTAGCAATTTGTAAAGTTATGAAAAAAATTCAGCTAACTGATATTCTAGAAGCTGTAAAAGAAAAAGTATGTATTAAAGACTACACATATATAAACGAAGAGGATGAACGTCTAATTACTGCAGTAACAAGTATTATGGAGAGAAATATCTTGAGTGATGAAGAGATTACAACCTGGATACAGCAATTTGATAATATTGAACAAATAAAAAACTCTCAGCAGCAGCATTGTCTGTTAGTTAATCGTAAAAATTTTTTACGTAGCCTATATTTCAGGTTTAAGCAAAACGAGGTATGCCGACCGTTTACTGCAACAATTGAAACTGTTTTAAACAAAATTAGTTTTGTATATTAATTGCCTTATTTTCTCTTTTTTTGTACTTGGAAAAAATAAGGATCCAAATCGTATTCGAGTGATCTTTTCTTCAATAGAAACGGCTCCTTTCATAAACATGTTGCTATTCTTACAAATAAATGAACAGAATGAAGAGCTTAATGAGGTCTCAAAAATTTAAAAAGTAGTAAAGATGCTACTACCGCAAGATATAGATGTGGTTATATTTAAGTACGAAAAGCAACAAGCTATTTGAAAACAAGTAAAAAAGATAACTTGTACTATTTTTAGAGGAGAATTTATTAATGATTAATGTGAAGAATATTCTTGAAGAATATAAAGGGGAATATGGTGCTGTTGTTTATTGTACAAAAACGAATGCTCTACTTTGTTCTTATCATCCAGATTTTATTATACCTTTAGCTTCAGTAGGTAAAGTTTTAGTGGGGTACGTTGTTGCAAAGTACATCGAAGAAGGGGTTTTATCGTGGAACTCTATCATCAATCATGTAAGCTTTGACCCTAAAGAAGACAGCCCCCCACCTTCAAAAAAGGACTTCTTTACCGTTAAGTACTATGATTGAAGTCATGATAGCTTGTCACGATAACGTCATAGCAAAGCATATAGTTTCATACATCGGTGGTTGGGAGAAAGTAAACAATAAATTAAGGGATGAAAACTTCAATAGTTTTAATCTTACTAAAAATCCGCAAGATACTCAAAACTACGGGTCAATAAATGACCTACTTAACATTTTAATAAAGATTTACGATGGTTATCAAACACAACCCGAAATATTTATACCACTAATGACAGGTATGGTCAGGCAGCAGGACGCTCATCGTCAAATACCTAAACAATACCTTGTCCATATGACTGGTGGTTTACATGACTTAATCTTGGATATAGGTATCCTAGGTCATTTCTCGAAAACCCCTTATTTATACGTAATAGCAGGTAATAACATTCCAAATCGGTTAAAAAATAGTGAGTCCGACAATAATGTAGCAAACATTTTGTTTGATGTATATAGAGAATGGAGAAAAAGCATGGTCCACCATAACGCCGACATTTAGTGGTCTATGTTGTTACAGGGTAATAATCTAGCAACGGTTTGGGATTATTACTCGACATCTACTAAACAGGTGGAGTGAGTCTTCACCTTATTCACCTTATAGCATAAGATTGTATAACGTGTTCACTGATAGCATTAGCATCTTGAAGGTATCCACAATGCTTTTCCTCAATCATTTCCTCTGTAATTTTCATACCTTAAGAAATTTCAATCTGTTTATTATAAAAATTATGGTTATACAATCTGTTTACAATAATATTACTTTTCAATGTGTATTTTCTGAAAATTTAATAATAGCACTTGTAAATGAAGAAAATTATGGTAATATTAACATATAACCAAAAGGTTATATGTCGGAGGTGAGGATAACAGATTTTTATCGTGCAATTGCAGACCCCATTAGGAGAAGCATTTTATCAATGCTATCTTATAATGAAAAAACCCAATCTCAGATAGTAAATAGGTTCAATATTTCTCAACCAGCTATTAAAAAACACTTAAAGATTTTAAAAGAAGAGGAGTTGATTTATGAAAGACGAGAGGGAAGATACTGTTTGTACGGTTTGAAAAGGGAAATATTTCAAAAACAATATGGGATGTTGAAGCAAGAGCTAGAAGCGGTATTAGATCATAAGCTTGCGAGCTTAAAAAATTATTTAGAGGAGGATGATGATTAAAGTGACAACATATCATTCAGTGAAAAGAGAGATATTTATTAATGCTAAACCAGAAAAAGTATGGAAGGCTCTAACAATCGGTGAGGAACGCAATAAGTGGGAAACAAAAAGTTGTAAAATCGAGCTGAAAGTCGGTGGGGAATTTTCTGCAGATTACGGATGGGGTGTAGCTCATAGCGCTACAATCGTTGAAATTGTGGAAAACAAGCGACTCATTATGGAAGATGAAAATAATGGAAGAACAATTTGGACAGTGACCCCTCAAAATAACGGTAGCTTAGTTACACTAGAGTTCAATGGATTATGGACTGGAGACTTAGGAATGATGGAAATGGAAAATAGCTCTTTCGGTCAATACCAGTTCATGAGAAATATGAAAAGTGTTATTGAAAACAATGAGGATATTCGACATTTGTTTTGGAACAGCTGGATAGGTATGCAGCACAAAAAAATAGAACGAGAAGGCTTTAAAGCGCGAGAAATCGTCAAGATTGTCCCAAACACTCCGGCTGATGAAGTACTACGAATCGGAGACCTCATTACTTCAGTAAATGATCAAACCGTAACGACATATGATGATCTAGAAAGAGTGATTACTGAAATGCCTCCACAGCAAGAAATAAAGTTAGCTATAAAACGAGATGATAAAACAAAGGATGTGTATTTGTTAACAGTACCATACGGAAGTACAAAGTCACCTACACCATCAAAGTAAATTGTTATGGTCACTGACTTGAACATGTTGTCACTAACAAATCTAATCATACAACTTATTAAGCTTCTAACCTAATTTCCATAAAACAAATTTCATCCAACAGACATAATATTGTGGTTGTTAAAGATTGAAGGTTAAAATTCCACTAATAGACTGAGAAATTTCGTAGCAATTATCTGCTTTGTCCCCACTACAAATATATAAAACCTTTTCTTGATAAGCCTAATTAGTTACAAAAAAATAAATATTAGTTAAAACTGTGGAGTTGTGCTTTGGATAAAGTGTAAACCCTGGGTTATTTTAGTTAATTGATACAGATTGAAATGCAAGAAGAAATTGTCCATTATTTAAAAACGGATAGATCTGATATAGAAGCCTGTACTACTAATAAAAAGATTTTATGCTACTTTAGAATTATACAACACTAAATAACGAGCATGATTGAATATATTGTGTTAGTATAATTCTAATTCTTGTTATATGAGGTGAGTTAGTTGAGCATAGTTGAGCAAAGTACAAAATTGGATTTAGAAAGAATTATATTCATTGGGAGAACATTCAAAGAATACATGGATATGTTTTCATTCTCTGAAGATGATTTAAGTACTAAAAAGATATTAGATTGTCCCGCTGGTGCATGCTCTTTTGCTGCAATAGGGGAAAAGGTAGGTTTGAATATTACTGCTTGTGATATTGTCTATGACTATTCGGTTGAAGCCTTAAAAGGGAAAGGGTTGAGAGACATAGCACACGCAATGAAGCATATGGAACAAGCTAAAAGTAATTATATTTGGAATTATTTCGGTAATCTAGATGGCTTAAGAAAGCATCGGGAAAGTGCTTTATATGACTGTACAACCCATATGAAACAATCAAGTGATCGTTACATTTCAGCTACATTACCAACATTACCATTTGCAAATGAACAGTTTGATATAACGTTATCTGCGCATTTTCTGTTTATGTATGCAGATAGATTAGATTACGATTTCCATATAGAGACCATAGATGAACTATTGCGAGTAACAAAAGATGAAGTTCGAATCTTTCCTTTATTAGATTTAGAAGGGACCCGATATGAACATATAGATAGGATCATCAACTCCCTTACAGCGCAAGGTTATAAGGTTGATGAACTCAGTAGTAACTATGAATTCCAAAAAAATGCTAATTCAATGCTCAAGATAATAAAATAGGAACAGGGGGTAGTGTTCAACGCTACTCTTTTCTCTATAGTAAATACATATAGAAGATACACGTTTTTTGTTAATGATGTAAAAATCTCATTTATTATAAACAATTTATTTAAATTATTATGGTTATATATTACATATTTAAATATTGTTAGTAGAAATAGAAAATATAAACAAGTATAAAGGAGCTCGTAATTAAGGATTTTGTCTCCGAAGTACAAAGAGTCGTCTTAAATAGTATGGCCATATTGAATGTGAATTTAATCTGATTCATTGTAGTATTTAAATCAGCACATACACCACAAGATAAAGAACAATCGCCCTTATGGAATGTATAAAAAAATAAGAAGTGTATAAATTAATGATTGTTGTTTAACTACACTGATAATTAAATTATGTAGGGTTGTCATCTATAAAATTGAACTGATTTCTCACAAGAAGTTCTGTTGTTATTATTCAAAACAAATATTAATAACATAACGATATGAAGAAGTTAACCTAGGAAATGAAAAAGGAAAGGACGATGATTTATGATTATTATTCATGCTGTGACTCATGTAAACCCAGCGAAGGAAGAAGCATTTCTTGAAGATATTCGTTCATTAATTACTGCCTCTAGAGCAGAAGGTGGGAATATATCCTATGACCTAATGAAAGATACCGAAAAGGATAGTGTGTATACAATGGTAGAAGCTTGGAAAGATTTAGAGGCTGTTAACAGCCATAACGCTAGTGAACATTTTACATATTTTACGAACAAGGCAACAGAATATCTCATTGCACCACTGGATGTGAAGATTTACGATGCTAAACAATTAGAAATGTAACATATGGATGTACAATATTCATCGACACCTTCTCGTCACGGAAGGTGTTTTAATTTGATCATAGTGTAAATGTACAAATGTATTATACTTATTCAAAGGAGAGATAGAGAGGTTCACTCAATCTCTTTCTAAGGTTAAAAGTTTTGGATGGAATAAGAGCTATGATGAAAAAATAGAACCAGCTAATATGGTCAATAGTAGCTGGTTCTGAAATAAAGAATGAAGTTTCACATTGTTGAACTTGCTATGCTATTTGCTTTCTCTTGATAGTTCTGTAAATAGTAATCAATAAAATGATACTAATAAGAAAAATCGCAGGATAATGTACTAATGGGTCTAAGACTGGAATGCCAAACATATTAATTGCATGGAACGGATTAACAAAATCAGGTGCAGTTATGAAGTTCGCAAAACTATACTTCAACACATAATCCCATAACGGAATGCTAAATGAAATTGTTGGTAAGATAAAAATTGATGCACTAATAATGAACGACATTAATGTATTTTTCGAAAGCACAGACACTAATAAAACTAATGTCATAAAAGCAAGAGCCACAAGAAAATGAATACCGGTTTGAATGAGGAAAAACTCCAACATAGTCAAATTATATGGAGTATGCTGTGAGATCATTTGGACAGGAGCATCCCATCCGCCATTCCCATAAACATACATGTTCATTAAAACATCAAATGTTAACCAAGACAAAATCACAAACAATACGTAAATGATGGAAGCGAGAATTTTTGCTGTGATACTCTTACGACGACCATGTGTACTACTATATATTAACTGATCCATTCCCGTATTCTTTTCATTCACAAATATGGTAGCTAAACCGATTAAGATCATTATACTTGTAAAAAATCGTGAAAAATATGCAAAGCCTATTGTTTCTTGTGGTCCTTTACTATAGGTGAATGTTTCAAAATTCAAATCTACCAACATATTTTTTTCTAACAAAGCTTCCTTGTACTAAAAAACACTCTCGTTTAAGTTACTCATATTAATTTGAAGTTCAGATAATCTATTAGGAATTATTAAACTATTCATCGTTTCATTTTCAAATAAAGACATTATCACAAATTGTTCAGCAACTTCTTTTTCTGATAATGTACCTTCGATACTTTTCGGTGTAAGCAATTCTTGTATATTTGACGCATCTTCTAATTTCTTCTCAGTAATAGTGCCTTCCCAATTTTCCGCGGCTAACTGTAAATCACTCTTTAACTCCAGAGCCTTATATGGGGAGGTTGAAATATGAGCACTAAGACTATTCATACTAAATAGGATAAACATGAGTCCCATAGTAATGTAAATTCCTTTTTGGCGAAATAATTTATATAGCTCAAACTTTACTAGCTGCTTCATATGGCTACCTCCTGATCAAAGTAATATAAATAGAGATCCTCTAAGTTAGGAGTTGCTGTAATAGCTCTTTCGTCAGGCTTCATTTCAGAAATGACTCTAATTCCAACTTCATGTTGTTGACGAATAATATTTCCTACCTTATATTTTGCTTGAAATGCTTGTACCTCATGCTCTTTTACATTTATTGTCCATACATAGTCTTTGATTTGTTCTAGTAACTCTTCTGGCTTTTCTTTATGAATGAGCTGACCTGCTTTTAAGACAAGTATTTCTTTTGCGATGAATTCAATATCAGAAACGATATGTGTTGACAATAAAACAATTCGGTCCTTTGAAATGGATGATAGAAGATTCCGGAATCTAATGCGTTCTTCAGGATCTAGACCCGCTGTAGGTTCATCAACGATTAATACTTTTGGATCATTTAATAGTGCTTGGGCAATGCCAACTCTTTGCTTCATCCCACCTGAAAACTTACCAACTTTTCTATTACGGTGCTCTGTCAAATTGACAACCTCTAAAAGCTCAGCAACTTTCCTTACTGCTACCTTTTTCTCAATACCTTTAAGAGCAGCAATGTACATTAAATACTTTTCAGCTGAAAAGTTCTTATATAATCCGATGTATTGAGGCAAATAACCGAGTACGTCACGATATTCATCATCTAACACTTCAATATCTTTCCCATCTAATAAAATTCGACCCGAAGTCGGCTTTATTAATGTAACGAGCATGCGCATCAATGTCGTTTTTCCAGCACCGTTTGCTCCTAAAAATCCATAAACTCCATCAGTTAACTCAAATGAAACATTGTTTACTGCTAACTTATCTCCAAACTGTTTTGTTACTTTATCAATAGTTAAATTCAAGGAAAACACCTCTATTAATTATTATTTTTATAAACAAAATTGCTATGACACTGAGGATGATTGGTCAAAATTCAAGCCATAGACTTACCAATTACATTGATGGGAAAAATGACTGGACCTTTTTGACGATCTATTAATCTATTCATGAAATTGTTGATCACAGTTAATTAAACGAAAAGGGCTTTAAAAAAGTTTTATAGAAAAAACATGAAATTTTTTCCATCCATATATAAATGAGCTATGGTTTTATAACGAAGATGAATAATCGGGGTCTTAGACCATTGAAGGAATGCTGTTTATTTATATAAATAGCAACAAAGATTAAGAAAAAGAGACATAAGAACACTGGAATTAATATTAGTTCAAGATACTAAAAACATATGAAGAATAATACAGAAGGGAGGGGTTATTAAAGATTTAAATTATCAGCAAAGAAGCACTTTAGCTATTAGTAATCCGTTTTCGTAATTACTATTAATTGGAGCAAGGAAGAAAATGAAATAATAGTTCAAATGAAATCACTTATCATACAACAAAGGAAATAAATTTCCCAGAAAGAGTATGAAAATATATAATCAATGAATATATAAGTGTTTGTTAATTTGAACCGATTGGGTTCAGTTTTAGAAGAAATGATGTGGTGTGTAGCTTGTTTATTTCGTAGAACAATAACGAAACAATACTTGAACAAATACAGAATAAACAGGATAGACCTAAAACTAGAATTATAATTCTAATTCTGACGGGATTATTAATGCTAACAATTAATTTCATTTTCTGTCTCACTATCATAAGTTTACTTAGTTTATGAGACAATTTATATCTTTTTATAATTGCTTCCTATAATATATATTATGTAAACTAGATAAAAATATAAAAAAATACCGTATGATCAATCCTCCACTTCACGACAATTATTTGAATCACCTAGATAATCTTTGTACGTTATTGTTTAGGTCTTTTAGCAACTTATTAACTTATTCACTATTAAAGATTAACTTTATCAATTATTATTTTGTTCTCCAATTTTCTCCGTAACCTAAGCAATAATCTAAACTGTTATTTTTTATATCTAATGTTATCTAACATCTGATCCATGACATCCATATCAAACTCTGAAGCCAGAAAATATTGTTTTAACCAATATGCATTTTCGTTAACATAGGTTTGTAGTGCACTTTTGATAATGTCTTCATTTAGTGTTCTAACAATAATAAATGGTGGGCTTGCAGGAATATAATTAATTTGTTCCTGGTCCATTTGTTTAAAAGATTTTTTGGAGTTGCTACTACTAGTGTGTACGTCATCCCATCTTCTAACTCAACAAAAACATCAATATTATCATCTTCAATATCCTTTACTTTTTCTAGTGCTGTAGGAAATTCAATATTCTTTATTTTCATCTCATTCTCCTTGCTTTTTTAATTTGCAATATAAAATTTGATAAAAGTATTTACTATGATCTGTTCAATACAATTGAAATATATAATCTGTTTTTTGTTAAGGGTAGGTAATCCTAAAATGAATCAACCACGGCGGATTTTTTGCTATTGGTTGACAAGATTTAGTATATTTCATTTCAAATGGCTAGAAAAATGATATCAGAATCACTAATTAATATTAGAAATGTGCTTATAAACTTCAACTTCTTGATTCCATATTCTGGTATACAGATAAGTTTATAATTCCTCATCCCAATTATCTATTATGTTGCTCCAGAACCGTATAGGTTTAATATTATTAAAATCTAAATGCTTAGGTTTCTTTAATATAAATTCTTTCTGTAGATAAGATGATAGATTTTCACCATAATAGATAATATCGGTTTGATATACAGACATTATTGGATTCCAGTTCTCAATAGGTTCTGATGAAATATATCTATGAGAATATACAGGAATAAGTTTTGGAGCCTTATGATAATGTAGAGTCGCTATCTTAATTGCACCTTGTAAAGAATCGGGTATGTTGCCCCACTCTTTTATCCAAAAATGATTATGTTCAATATCAAAAATAATACCTTTTAATGGCCAGTTTATCCGATCATTAATACTTTTTACATTTTTTCCACTAATATCTCTCCAGTTTACAAATCCCTCTGAAACTGGTAGAGCATACATTAGAAAAGATTTTAAGTCAGGTGGAAATTTAATGTTGTATAATGATTCAGCGTCAGTAATTTCACTTTCATTTAATCCACTTGTAAATTTAATACCTGCTTTCCCTAATCTTTTTACAATTTTAGTAACATCCAAGTAAAATACCCCCTTTTACCTCTCCCAGTGATAAGTGCACTTCTCTACTTCATAAATCAAAACTCTTATAGACAAAACTGTATTAGTGTTTTCTCATCTTTGTTTAATCTGTCTCCGTATTTTTGCTTGTATAATAGATACTAACATCTTATCCATGACATCCATAAGGAAACTTTGAAGGTGTCATTAAAGGAAAAATCAACCCACTTCCTAACATTTTCACACTAGGAGTGGGCTGCTGTTTTATTGAACCTTAATTTTAGAAGGATTATTTATTTTATATGGAAACTCTTTGTGTTTTTTCTTTACGATCTTCGCACTAAATTCTAATGATTGCCCTTCTTGTAACTCTAATTTCTTCAATGTTTTACTGTATCCGCACCATGCGAAACCAACTTCCAATTGCTTATCTGCTGTAATCTTAACATTATCTAGTAGTAAAATTTCATCATCATTATCGCTAAAAGGATTGGGCTTGGTACCAAACCCCTTTACCGTTGCCACAAAAGTAACTTTGTCTTCTGGTAAAGCGATTTCTGATTTAGTCGCTTTTTCATTTGTTGACTTATTTTTTGGCTTTGTAGTAGATGTTAACGATTTATCTTTTTTAGGTGAGCTTTTAACTGGGACCGGTGATTCTTCCGTTTCTTTTCCAAAGGTCGATTTTTGCATTTCTTTTAAATAATCAGGGTGGATACAAGAAATATTTCCATCCTCGAATTTAATAATTAAAGTGTGGAAAGTTCCGGTTACACCGTACTCTATAAAGCCGACTACTTTGACAGAACGCTTATATCCTTTTCCTTTGTACCAGAAATCTTTCTTAGGCGTTTTGCCAAATAAGCCCCATTCCCTTCCCAGTTCTTCGTAATGCTCGTCATTCTCAAATGTATTGTATTCTTCTTTAGGTGGAATGTACTGCGTTAGTCCACTTTCTTCTATTTGTGGGTAATTTACTGACATTGTTAAAACCTCTCTCATTATTTTCATTTAATACTATTATAATCGATATAAGAATTTTTTATAGTCGTAAACAGTAAAGGTATCTCAATAAGTTTTGAGGATATTTGTCTTACAGCTGCTGCCATGCTATCTAGCCGTAGCTTGTAACCCCCTCTTGCTGCATATGCTCCTGATAATGTAAAAAGAATATCTAATTACTCAATATTAATTTTTTAACTAGATTTATAATTTCTTCATCATTACCTGTGTCAACGGACACTAACTTTGTGTTGTTAATAATATCTATGTAGAATTTTTCACTAGCTGGGTAAATACCATCCCAACGTAAAGGAACGTTGTAGACATTTATCGTGCCGTCCCAATTACGACTATATGTAACTGAACCATCCACTAATCGAGACCCAGCTAACTGAATAACATCTTCAAGATACTTAGCGCTAGTGTCATCATCGGGGTTAAGTGGGCTTCCAACTAGAATATGTCTAACATTTAGTTCATCTATCTCTTGATTTGGGCCTAGTTGCAACCAAATTCTAGCGTATTCAATTTCTTCTTGAGAGTATTTAGATAATGGTATATTTTCCTCGCTTCCAATAGCATTTTGTTCTTCCTTCCGTTTGTCTACGTCTAAAGAAGCTTCATTAGAATTATCCGTAGTAGATTCCTCTGTTTCTGTTGTGGACTTGGACTCAACTTCATTAATGTCTACCACAGAATGATCGGTATTTGATGTGTTGTCTGTACCACCATTACAACCGGAGAGCAATAGAATAACCAATAACAGAGCAACTCCATAATACAAAATCTGTGTTCCTTTATTCATTTAATCCTTCCTTCCCTATTCAACTTGTAAAATTTGATTCACAAGAAAAACTCTTTAAGTTTGAAGAATCACTTTTAGTAAAAAATAAAAGCCCTTCTCAAAACATTACTCAATATGCTTTAGTAGCTTCATTACTTCAGTCATGAAACCTACTATATATATTAGGTCAGAGTCCTCCTTAGTTAAATGAATATCCAACCAAATTAGAGTTAATTTCTGCAAATGGAAATTTCCTAACTTTAACTTTTTTAACTAAATTTCCTTAGCTAGTATCTTGAAAGTTAATTTTCAAAATACCAATAGGCAAATAACACTTGTTCATTATTTTACCAATCCAAAGTATTATTAACTATCAAATTATTCATTTATTGACCCATAACTTTTAATTAATGCATAAAAAAACAAAAAAACACCCTTAGGATGTTTTAGTATGATTTACAAGGTCTTTTCTTAACCATATCTATTAAATAATGAATAAGAGCAATTAAGTATGATAGCAGTAAAATAATGATTATTCTAATTGTGTTTCTCCAAGCATGACTGTAAAAGTTACAAAAAGAACAAAACTAGTAAAAATTTATGCAAAGAAAATCGCAACGTATCCTTTCAAAGAACATTATGTAAATTTATACTTCGAAAACAAAAACAGTACTATAATTATCTAAATCTTTTAAATTTGAATTAGATCTCTGATATCAAAAAAAAGGATAGATGAGCATATTAAAATTTGCTCCAACTATCCCTTATAAAATAGTGTTAATTAGCAGGCAAAACAAACATTTGTACCCAATAAGTAGAGTAATTATTATGTTCTGACCCTTCAATATATCCAATCCCAATTTCAGTGAATTCAGGACGCAAAATGTTTTTACGATGACCCTCACTATTCATCCACGCTTCAACAACTTGTTCTGGAGTAGTTTGACCCGCAGCAATATTTTCTCCTGACATATTATAATTAACACCGAAGTGTAGTAACATTTCACCTGGTTCTCCATAAGTTGGAGAGATATGATCGAAATAATTCTGATCCCGCATATCTTCAGCTTTAATTTGCGCCACTTCAGTCACCTCATTAGATAATATGAGTGGATCTACTCCCTCTTCTTCACGCTCTATGTTAACTAAGCTAAACACTTCATCGACAAAAGCAGTTATTTCGTCTTCACTATCTTCATCTCCAGGGTTCTGGGTATCATCCTCTCCTGGAATAGATACATCATCTTCAACTTCGATGTCAATGGTTTGAGGTGTTATTTTACTATTATTGAAATCTTCAATACCTGATATGTTTAGTTCAAATTTTCTTGTGTTTAAACTTTCAAATAATTCTAAGGTAACTGTGTTTGTAGCATGGTCAGGCGTTACTTTAGCTGTTACATTTTGATCATCAATCGTTATTTCAGATAATGTGTTATAGCTAGATTGTGAGAATGAAACCGGCTCGGAAAAATAAAGTTCAATTTGTTTATCATTCAGTACTTTTACATCTAACAATTCAGGAGTGTTAACATCTCTCACAGTTATTACTTGTTCATATTCAATATTATTATTATCAACCGTTTTTATACGATCTAGTACAACAGTCACATCCTCACTAGCTTTTAACTCTCCTGATTCAAGAATGACGGCTACCTTATCACCATTTATAATTGTAGTATCCATAACCTTTAATTCTTTGTTAGTCTCGTCTAAAATTTTTACAGTTGAAGTAGTTAAAGAACCTTCATTTATGTCCTCATTGAACAAAATTTCAATCTTTTTAAGGTTGTCTGCAATTACACTTACAACTTGTGATTGAGGTTGAGGTTCTTCTATTGGTGGATCCTCATCTTCAGTTACTAGTCCAGCCTCTTGGTTAAGTGCACGATATAAGAAAGCTGCGAAGTTCGCACGGGGAACATTTCCGTTACCATCGTAAGTGCCATCACCCTTACCCGTTGTTACGCCATTTTGAAATAAAATTGCGACATTGGCTCTGTGAGAATCATCAATATTCTCTATGTCTGTTAAAGTAATTTCAATCTCATCATTAACTTCTAAGCCGAATGCACGAACAATAACTGAAGCCATTTGAGCACGAGTTAATGTGTCGTTTGCTCCGAATATACCGTTACTCCCCTTGAAAATTCCAGCTGCTTTTACTGCAGCAGCAGCTTTTTTAAGCTCTAGATCAGTAGAGTCTTCTACATCATTAAAAGAAGTTAAATCTTCAGGAACTTCTAAGTTAAGTGCGCGTTGGAATAATTTCGAAGCTTGACCACGAGTTAATTCAACATTAGGCCCGAATGTTCCGTCTGTAAACCCGTTGATAATTCCTTCATTTGCTAGTTCAGTAATGTAGTTATTAGCCCAATGCTCAGCTGATACATCCGAAAAGCTATCAGTGCTGGCAACAACCGGGACGACTGCGGTTGCTACGAATGCAGCTGAAATAGAACCCGCTAGGAACTTATAATAAGATTTTGTTTTTATAGACATTTCAAAATTGTCCTTCCTTCAATTAGTAGTTTTAAGTAATGACTAAAGAGTTAAAAGAATACATGAAAGATAGTGGCTGAGGGTTAATATTCTCTTAAACATATTCAGAGATTATTATATATCTAACATTTTCTGTTTTGCATGAGGAGATGGTTGTAGTTCCATATTAGGGTCTTGAACCCATATTGTTCTAAATTGGAAGGAAATTATTCATGGAATAATCCGTATTATTTGAAGATTCTTTTCGTAAGCTTAGTTGCTGTTAGTCCCAATAAATAGCTGTCTTTTTAATCAACATATAGAAGAAAATATCCTGCCATATGTAGTTCATATGTGTATAATTTTTAGGATGAAAATCAGTCTATTGTAATTATTGCTGTTTTGTTTATAGCATCCTTTTGCACTATGTAATGAAGTTGTTTAAATAAACTTGACATAAATCGAAAAAAGAACTCTTTTGTCAAAGCTTCGATTTTATCAATTGTTGCCCATAAAATTTTAACCCTCGTCCAAATCTCCTGTGGATGATTTAAGAAAAATCTTTTTTGTAAGCTCGTTACGCAGTTTACCACTCCATGAACAAACACAAACCTCAAGTTCCATGTGGATGTAATTGACTTCGTATCTGCTGTTATTGTCATTGAATATTTTTTTTGCACATATTTAAATTGCTCCATCAGTCTATCGTTTCACTCTGGTCTTAGATTGTACGTCCAATTCATTTGAAACAGCAGGATACCCTCTGGACAACCACTCGCTTTAACTTCAAAGTGAATATATCTCAATCATCTTCTATCATAATAAAAACTGCCCAAGCGTCTATTCAGACCCGTTGAGCAGTATAGTTTTTCTTTCCTTAGCATGTATTTAATATGAGCACATTACTTACTAGTGAGGCTCACATTATCTAAGAAGATTTCATGAGTCTTGTATAAAGGTTCCTCACCATCCATTAGCCCTGCAAAGAATTTTAGATTAACATCATCCTTGTATGGCATCGTAAACTTAAACTCATATGATTTATCTTCTGCGGTTAAATCAATCACTTCTTCTAAGTATCTTACATAATCTTTATTGTCTACAATAACCTGAAGCTTTCTTGGTAATGTACTACTTGCATCAAACTTGACGATGTATTCTTGCTCTCTTCCTAGTGTAGCCACATTCATTTGATTTAAAGATAATGTAAAGAACATATCTCCCTCATTCTGAACCATTATTTTTGCTTTACCTTCTTCAACAGTGATTTCACCTAATTCCTCAGAAAGTAAAAACGGCTCCCAAGACTCTAATGAATCTTCAAACGTTCCATTCATTACTAAATTAGTAGGAGAGAATTTCACATTATCAATGAATATATCATGGGCTTTCGTTAACGATTCTTCGCCATCAATTAACCCTGCAAAGAATTTTAAATTTATATCATCATCGTTTGGTATCGTAAATATAAACTCATATGATTTATTTTCTGTTGTTAAATCAACTACTTCATCTAAATATCTTACATAATCTTTATTATCTACAATAACCTGGAACTTTCGTGGTAATGAACTGTTAGCATCAAATGTAACTCTGTATTCTTGTCCTTTTTTTGCTTTGCCGATGTTCATTTGATTCAAGGATATCGTAAAGAACATATCTCCTTCATTTTTTACAGCAAATTTAGCTTGGCCATCTTCAACTATAATTTCACCTAGCTCATCAGACAGTATATATGTCTCCCAAGCGTCTAACGAATCATCAAAAGATCCATTATTAATTAAAATATCTGTTGATTCATCATTTTTACTCTCAAGATCTTTTACGATACCTGTCTCTTTAAATACGACATTATCTATATATATATTATGTTCGTTACCTATTGGCTCATTAAAAAGACCCATTAAATATTTGAACGAAACGCTGTCATTTGCTGGCATAACAAATTTAAAGCTATAGGTTTCTGTTGAGTCAGTTAACTCAAACGTTTCATCAAGGTATCTTTCATATGCCCTGTTATCTACGACTACTTGAAACTGTCTAGGGATGGTGCTTCTAGCATCAAATTCAACTACATATTCTTTACCAATTACAAGATCAAAAAATCCTTGAAAGTATTGAATACTATAGAATTGTTCTCCTTCGTTTTTAATAGCTATTTTTGTCTCACCATTCTCAGTTGCGATCTCTGCGTCACCAGCAAATCCAACATAAGTGTCCCAACCATCAGTTCCATTATCAAAATTGCCGTTCTTAAATTGATCTATTCCACTAGACTTTTCTCCTTTTATTACTCCAGGTGTTTCATAAATCGTATCTATCATTTCTTCTTCAACAGTTTCAGGATTTGTATCTTCATAAACTCTTACATAATCTATTTTCATTTCTGATGGAAATATGTTATCCTCACCTACAGCTCCACCCAAATGTCCACCTACTGCCAAATTAAGTATGAGGTATTGAGGGTTATCATATACCCATTCTATTTCACCATACTCATAATTTGATTCATCTTTATTTACAATATGATATAACGTATCATCAACATAAAATTCTAGTTCATCCTCATCCCATTCCAAAGAATAGACATGGTAGTCGTCTGTGAATTTCTTTCCCTCTGGTAAACTATAATCACTTGTAATACCTAGACCACTAGACAGTGGACCATGAAGAGTCCCTGCAATTGTTTCTGGCTCTCTTCCTATAAGCTCCATAATGTCTATTTCACCAGATGGCAACCAGCCAACTTCATTAAAGTTTTCACCTAATGTCCATATTGCAGACCAGAGTCCATCTCCTTCTGGTAGCAGTGCTCTAACTTCAATACGGCCGTGTGCTTGACTAAAAAGTCCGCTTGTCGTCAATTTTGCAGAAGTATAAAAGAATTCCTGCCCCGCCTCTTCTCGTGGGATCTCTTCCTTAACTGCTTTTATAACTAAATTACCATCTTCAATATATGAATTTTGTGCTTCATCAGTATAGTATTCCAGTTCAGAATTGCCCCAACCTGGATTTCCATAATCAGCACCATTCCCAATCTCATATGTCCACTTTGTGCGATCTATTTCCTCTCCATCAAATTCATCGCTCCATGTCAGCTCCCAGTTCTCGACTTTATCTTCATCTGCTTCAGTTTTAGTCCTTGTCAGTAAAGCCTTTCCTTCTGGATCAATATCTTCAGGAATATCGATGTTTGTTGGGTAATCGTATGTATCATTTATTTTCTCTGGGGTTACAGTCGAAGCATATGATTCCTTACTAGGTGATAAGGTAAAATAAAACACACCTACAGTAAATAAACATACAATTAATAAAATACTAAATTTACTATTTTTAGTTATTTTTCGAACCACTTTCATTCCCCCTAATGATAGATTTTTCTACAAACAGTCTTTTTCCCTCCTTCATTAATTAATAGCCTCTTCTAAATTTTACTTCTCTACCAATTTGTTTTATAGTTACGTTTTTTTGGAAACGGTTTCATTTTTTTGCATTTTTAAAATACTATAATATTGAGCACCACCATTTCACTTTCTCATTTTTTATACCATTACGCTAATTGTCTCAAGATTAAATATTAGAAATGTGTTAAGCATTCTTCTGGAATGCAATATGAAAGAAGAGAACCTACGAATACAGACGAGTTCAAGCTAGATCTAGAATTAAAATCCATAGAAGTAAGCATATGAGGCTTAAGGCAAAGGAAAGTCAAAGTAATAAATATTAAGAAGCTAGAGTGCTTAAATGAATTATAAGCACGTTCATTTTCTCGTCTAGTTTAAAACATTCATTTAATTTTGACATAGAAAATGCTGATTTAATTGGAAACCTTTAATGGTCATATTTATTTTCAGTATTAACATCGAATTCATCTAAATGATGTGAGAACTTTGTTGCTGCAATAGTTCTCGCTTCAGAGTTAAGCAAAGTGAAGATTTACAAGGTGAGGTAATCTCAAGATTAAAAAGCCCGATTTCTCAGTATTAATATTGAGAAACGGGCTTTTTCTGTAATTCCAGAAAGGAACGAGTTACTGAATAACATGTTCATTACCATTAATTAAATCTAAAAGAGCTTATCGGCATATCAATCATTTTATTACCAATTACAAACCATACCCCATCAATCGTCATAGTTAAACAACGAATGAGTATTTTATATAATGTATTTTTCAGCGCTAGTTCTGACTATTTAACAAACCGTATTTCTCTTTTAAAAATGGATGCTCAATAAGCTGATCTAGTGAAAACTCTTCGACTAAAGCTACATACTGTTGAAGTAAGTATTCATATCTAGGCACATTACGAATTGGGATATTCTCCTCCATATAATCAACCATCCATCGATTTATATGACGATAATAATGAACGCCATCTCCCATAAAATTTCCTATGTTAAAAGTAATATACTTAATTAATTGGAAATCATATAACTGTATGTTTGGATACTTACTTAATAATTTAAAAGATTCGGCTTTAAACTTTGCTCTTTCCTCTAAATACTCAGGATTTGACTTATAATATTTAAATTGATTGTAAATTGGATAAGGAGCAAAGAAAAAAGTAAATGTAGTATCAGGGTGATCTTCCACAACCGAGATTACATTTTTTTCAAAAGAACGAAGCATCTTTTCAGCTGTATCGAATTCTGGAACTGCATCTTCCTTATCTACGTTATCAATTGCTCCTACTATTCTTTCAAAATCATCCATAGGAGCATCATTTCCAAATTTATAAAGAGTCTCAACATCTCGCTTACTTTTTATGTCATTTACGTTAGCTTGAAGGTTTTTTACCAAAACTTCTAAAGAATATGAGTTAAATAAATATCTAATATCATTTAATTTTGAATCATCATACATATATTCAGGAAAATCAGTTACCCAGTCCGGTTCTCCAGAAAATGAATAAAAATTCAATTCCCAGAATACTCGGTCGACTTTTTCTTTGTTTTGAAGGGCTAATTGTACTACCATTGATTGCTCTCTTGCTGTTGAGGCAGGCAACGACCCATTAAATGATTTTGTACCAAATTTTTCATTAACATAGTTTTCTTCAAAATTGCGTCCCATCGATGTGCCAGTAATTAAGGTTTGATAGTCCATTGTCTTTACTAGACCCGGCATCTGATAGCGTTCGTTAGCAATATATTGTGGTTCATAAAGTTCCGTTTGACGATATAAAAATAGCGGATCTATCCAATAAAACAAGGCTGAAATCAGCAATACAAATGCCGAAATAAAGACTCCAACTATGGCTAAAAAATTCTTTGCTGACATTTCTTCACCCCATTAAAAATTAAAATATAGAAATTCACTTACACGGTTTAAATAAAGGATAGAAATAACGGCCAAGATACTTATTATCGCAGCATTTTTTATCGTGAAGGAAAAGTTAATTAGCTTTTCTACTGAATTTTTCATCCAAACTACTATAAATAAAAAGATTAGGATTAGTATTATTAGTTTTAAATCAAAGAAATTTGCTGCTGATTGAACTGGTAGGCCCATCCCAATAACTACACTTGCAATTTTTGGTGGTAATTCCCCAAACGAAAACATTTTTACAATCATCGCATTAGCTGTTCCTACATCAGGAGAGCGAAAGTAAACCCACGCAATATGTACAAATAGGAAGGTCACAAACCATGCAAGGAGTTTAGGTAGTTTAAACCCTAACTGATTCCATATCCGATATGTAATGCTTGCTACACCATGCAATATTCCCCAAATAATAAAAGTCCACCCTGCACCGTGCCAAAGACCACTAATGAAAAATATTATAAAGAGATTGAAGTTCCTTCTAATCGGTCCAACTCTACTTCCACCTAACGGAAAGTAGATATATTTAGTAAAAAATCGACCTAAAGTAATATGCCACCTTCGCCAAAAATCTTTAATATTAAGAGACTTATACGGTGAATTAAAATTAATTGGTAGCTTCAGATTAAATATTAATGCGATCCCAATTGCCATATCACAGTATCCGCTAAAGTCAAAATATAGCTGAAACGTATATGACATAGTTACAATCCAGCTATCCACAAAAGTTAAGTTAGCTAGATTACTATAGCCATCGTTTGCCCAAATAGCAAACGTATCTGCTATTATGACCTTTTTAAATAACCCAATCACAAAAATATACAGACCTCTGGATATATTGTCAAAGTTCATTTTATAATGAGTGGGTTCTTCCAATTGTTTAATAATTTCGGAATGATGAACAATCGGTCCGGCAATTAATTGCGGAAAAAACGACACAAAAAAAGAATAATTTAGAAAGCTATATCCCTTTGTTTCTCCTCTATAGCTGTCTACCAAGTATGCAATTTGCTGAAAGGTAAAAAAGCTAATAGCCAATGGTAACGCTAACTGCAACAATGGAAAGTTTGATTGAAAAAGTGTATTTACATTAGTTAAAAAGAAATCTGAGTATTTAAAATAACCTAATAGAGAAATATTAAAGATGATTCCTAATACTAGAATGACTTTTTTTCCTTGAATTCCCTTGTTTATCAAAGTTGCGAGTAGAAAGTTTATTAAGATTGATACAATCATAATTGGTAGATATTTAACATTCCAGTAACTATAGAAGTATAGGGAAGCAAGGACAAGAAAACCTTTTGCAGCTGTTCTAAATTTTAATTTCTGCAATAAAAAGTAACAAATAAAGACAATCGGCAAATAAAGTAGAATAAAAACATATGAGTTAAAAAGCAAAAATCCCCAACCCCAGTCATTAATTTGAACATCAATTATTATATCAATATTAAATTTTTCATGGAATACAGATAAGGTAAAAAATATAAAATGGGAATTTATAACCAATTTGATTAATTTTTCTATTTTAATATTCGTACATTTTTTATTTAGGGATTTTGCACTAGCTTTGTTAAACCATAGCGTAGAATGATTTATACAACCCTAGCAGCATGCTTCAATGAATATCTCAAAAAGGTATCAGCTCTTAGTTAATGAATAAAAAGATTTAGCATAATCGCAAAGACTGTTGAACCTCTCTACATCTTTTTCTCTATCAATCCGATTCACATCTTTGCCATTGTTTAATAAATATACATTTTCTTCTAAATAGAAATATTAGTTTTCTTATTACCTCAGATTAAAGTAGTTTATATAACTTAGAAAATTACACCAGGTATCATCACAACAATTATTTATTCACTCTTTCCTATATTTCAGCAATTCTTCTCTTCAGGGATAGTCATATTCTTGAAAATTATGTCACTTCATTTGTCAAATCGTGTAATGGAACTAATTTCAATGGGTACCAAACGTCTTTTTTATTTGTATAAAACAATCGTTTATGATTATTTCTTAGCTAGACGATTTATTTTAACAATTTAATAATGAATTGGTCTTTATTCTTCTTTGCGTAATATTTAGCGGATAACCACTTTTTATTTTTTATCTTTATATTTACTTCTGCTTGAATTAAAGCTTCCACAACCTCAACATTTCCAGCTCGACAAGCCTCAATGAGAGCAGTATCTCCCTTATGGTTTTGCATATTAGGGTTAATACCATATTCTAAGAGTTTCTTTATAATTTGTAGTCGGTTGTCCCTACCAGCAATAATAAGAGCTGTGTCTCCATAATGATCTTGATGGTTAATATTAGCACCAGCTCTATGTAGCTCGCGGACAAATTTTAACTGATTATCGGTATTTGTTAAATAGACAGCTTCAAATAGTGGCGTTTTACCTCTTTTAGTTTGCTGATTAGGGTGGTTAGGATCTGCACCAGCTTCAAGTAAAGCCTTAACAATATCAAAATGACCATAACTTACAGCACCATTGAGAGGACGGTTATCATTATTAGGATCTATCCCAGCAAGTAATAAGACATTTACGATATGAAGATAACCCACCTAGCAGCTAAATAGAGAGAAAAGTTACCACTTTCATCATGTATACTTGAATGTTTAAGTAAGGTTTGGACCATTTCAATGTTATGACTGAAAACAGCGTCTACTAAAATTGTATAGCCCTGATCATCTAGTATATTCGGGTTCGCACCAGCTTCAAGTAATGTAAGAAATACCTTAAAATCTCCTCCTACAATCGCTACACTTAGTGCCGTATCATAACTCATGTTCTGAATGTTTAAGTCTGCACCATTTTGGATTAAATAAAATATTTCACCATTTCAAGATCATGGTGATCAACCGCAAACATAAGAGATGTTGTACCAGATTGGTCGACTACAATACTATTGTTTTACCATTATTGGGTAGATAAATCATGAGATCGAAAAAAGCCTTGTAAAATCAAGAAATTCTTTCATTCATTTCTTTTAACCACTTTATTTTTCCTTTTAATAGTGTGGGACTTGGATGATAATAAAAAGGTCTTTCCTTATGTTCGATCCCGATAATTTTCTCCAGAGGTAATGAGGCATATGCTTTCTTTGCTAGGCTTTTTACTATAGGATTAATGCCCCACCCCAATATGATAGGTCCCTGGCATCTCACCAATACATCTTTTAGCTCTTCTTTGCGCTGACTTGAAAAAATGCTATGCTTTTCAAAGCCCTTACTATAAGCTTCACTTACCATTTGTTTAAACGTAGATATATTGCCTGCTCGAATATCTGAAAGATTAATTATAAGAATGTTATCCCATTGCTTTAATAGCATGAAACGCATAATTTGATATTGAGTATTGTCAATGTTAGCCGGAGTAAAGTTTTTTGGAATGCTTCCTTTGTTGTAATGAGGGATTTGATAGGTTGGATACTTGGGTGAGCATAAACCTGGGTTTACTAAAACAAACACTGCGTCATAATGTGAGTGAATTATGTTATTCTTGTGGTAGATTTGTGCATAATTTCTACATTCAAACACTTGATTACCTTTTTCTAATTTATAAAAACTTGCCTTTACACTATATAAGCTCTTTAAATGTTCTGCTTTGACAAATTCCATATACCTTCCTCCAAAATTTATGTTTAGAGCTATCTATATAGAAGTATATTCATTAATAATATTGACTATCCCCCCCTCTTTAACCTCATTAATTAGTCTCTGATTCATATCGCTAAATCTCCTCATCTGTTTATTTGTCGATCCAAGGATATGAAAACCAACACTATCTCTCTTCCTAATATTGGCTGAATTGTACAAATATTGAATAATATGAAATTTGTAATAAGAAGTTCATGTATTTATCCAACAATTGTTGGAAATCATAGAAACATCTAATCTATTTAGAGGTGTTTTTTATGAATAATCTACTTGATAAACTATGTGATGTAAAATTAATTAAAAAGAGAACTGGTGAAAGACACGATGAACTAGAAATACAATATGCTAACATTTCTGAACCTGAATACTGTAGGTATTATTTATTATTAATTAAAGATAATAAAACCGATACGGCCCATGATAGATTTTCGGTTAATAATATATGTGTATATAACTTCAAAACTAAATGCTATGAAAGTATTCAAGGGTTATATGCCCATTCATTAATGGAGCAAATCATGTACATCATATTATTCAAGTTAAAATATACAGAACAACCTATGCTTTCTAGATCATTAAAAAGAATCAATTGAATTTACATTCTTTTATTTCAAAGAACTACTAAATAAACATTTAAATGTAAAAAATAAGCGACACCACAATAAAAATTACTTATTTTTTAAGTAATATTGACTGTTAATAGAATAATAAGATGCTTTTTTATTTAATGCATCGAAAATATAGGTATGCCTTTCTTCCCAATATAAGCTTCCTCTTCTATAAAACGGTGTTAAATAATTTACGTATTTTCACTAAATCATTCTCGAAAATCCATTTTTTTGATATAATACAAAACATTATATTACAATATTCTACAGAGGAGGTAAATTTTGAAACAATTGTCGCGTAATTCGTTTTATATTGTCATAATATTCTTATTTATGTGTCTAATTATATTAATTCCTAGACAGTACTATTTATCACTAGAAGGAAGTGCCATTCATTTAAACTACCCTATTGGATGGGAGGCATATAAAGAAAGTGTAAAGGATTTTATATCCAGCGTAAAAGAAAACAAAGGTTTAGGACTATCTTATACTGGGCTTGAAGTAATGGATGAAGTGAAAAGGTATATGGGGAGAAGTCTTAAACTCATTACTCCCGCATTTTTATTTGGGTTTATCGGTGGATCATTAATTGGTTTAATTATTTATTACTATAGAAATAAAAAGTTATTCAACTACATAAAATCATTTTTGGATGTATTATTTACGATACCGGATTTCTTTCTACTTCTTTGTTTACAGCTTATCATAATAAAGTTTCCAGTATATGGACTTCCGCGGGTTGATCTATATGGGCATGAACACGTTAGTAATATTCTCATCCCTACGATAATTTTATCCATTTATCCAGCAATCTACATGGTGAGAGTGATGTTTAACAATCTTATGCTTGAGGATAGTAAACTGTATATGGTTTATTTATCAGCAAAAGGATTGTCAAATTTCAGAAAGATTTTCATTCATGGATTATGGAATTCCTGGAATAGTATATTAAGTGCTGCTCCAAAAATGATGATTTATATTTTAACAAGCTTACCAATTATTGAGCTTTTTACAGACTATAAAGGGGCAGGATATAGATTTCTAATTGCTTCAGATGCTTGGACTAAGGCTTATGAAATTAATACACAGATTGGTTTACTTTTAGCTTTTATGCTGACTATCTTCTTGACAATCATCATAACGAAAACACTACAATTTTTCTTAACCCCAATATTTAATGATGGAAGTCAAATCAGTTTAACTACAGTACCAAATACAACTAGTGTATTTAGAAAAACCAATTCTTTTATGATAAAAGAATTGAAAGTGAATTGGCAATTAACTGTCGGGTTATTAACGATTTGTTCATTGCTTCTATTTAGTATTTTAGCTAGTATTCTACCATTATTTGATATTACACGAGTTAAGCATATATGGATCGATGACAAGTTATTCATGCCACCAGTACCTCCAATGGGTGACTATCCATTTGGAACTGACGAATATGGAAGAAGCATAATAAATCTTATCATAGTCGGCGCAAAAAATACGCTGACATTGATCGTTGGCATTGTATTACTAAGATACGTTTTAGCGCTTATCATTAGTTTTACTATTAGAAATACAAATAATGCATTTCGAAGGATCATATCATTTTGGAATGGTTTACTAAGCTATGTTCCAACAATAATTTTTGTTTTACTTATTGCAACGATTCCACGCCTTGTGTTGAGTGAATGGAGACCGTTTTGGATGATTATACTCATTGCTATTGTCGAACTAGGGGCTGTTGTACATCTTATATCTAATGAACTAGACAGGCTCTCGAATTCTGAGTACGCCAAATCAGGTGTTGCTGTAGGTAATTCGGCTCTAAAAAATTATCGTTACTATTATTTGCCTCATCTTTATCCAAAAATAATCGTAAATTTTACATCTGATCTCGCAAAAACGACTACATTACTAGCGCAGCTAACTATTATTAGCGTTTTTATAGCTCATAAGAAAGTTCAACTTGATACTGGAGAATGGGTGTGGGTAAGCACTTCACAATCATGGATGGCATTATTACAAAATAGTGCTGTAGATGTTAGAATTCACGCTTGGATTCCATTTTGGACATGTTTAGCTATTACGTTACTCATTCTTAATTTTATGGTAATTGAAAAAGGTTTACTAAAGTTTTTTGGCAAAAAGTAAATAACTGTTGACATCATAAAGAAAGATTTAATTTAAGCCTCTCTACACTTATAAATTGAAGAAATATGTATAGAGAGGCTTTCTATCATTATCTTGCTCGTGGTTCTATGAATATATTTATTGAATTCCTTTTTAGGTTGGATATAAATATCCACCTATTTAAATTAATGGTAAATTTAATCCTTTGGCATACAGTCATCAATAGAACAAATCATGTACATTATTATTCATGTTAAAATATGCAGAACATCCTAGGCCTTCTAGAAGACTAAAATGAGTAATGAACTATAAAAATATTAAAATTTAAGAACCCCCACTACTGATCGAAACTAATTTCTGGAATTCTATAGTCTGTTTACTATAACTCTGTTCTATATTTTCTTTAAAAATTTACAAATTTTTTCTAAATTATTCTCAAAAATCCATTTTTTTGATATAATACTAAACATTATATTGCAATATTCAACAAATTCTACAGAGGGGGTAAATTTTGAAACAGTTAGCGCAAAGTACACTTTATATTGTCTTAATATTCTTAATTATGAGTCTTGTCATTTTAATACCGAGGGAATCGTATAATGCGGATTTGAATGATGGAAATGGGGTTCAATTACATTACAATACTGGATTTGAAGCATATAAAAATCAAATAACTAATTTTATTACGAGTATTAAAGAAAACAAAGATTTTGGACTATCTTATACTGGGGTCGAAATAAGTGAAGAAATAAAGAGATATATGGGAAGAAGTATTAAACTGATTGCTCCTGCATTCTTAATAGGATTTGTAGGTGGATCATTAATTGGCTTAATTATATACTATTTTAGAAAAAAGAGATTTTTTAAATACATAAGATCATTTTTAGATTTATTGTTTACAATACCGGATTTCTTTTTACTTCTATGTTTACAACTCGTATTAATTAAGTTTCCTTTATATGGACTTCCAAGAATTGATCTTTATGGTCATGAACAAGCTAGTAATATAGTCATCCCCACCATTATTTTATCTATATATCCAGCAATCTACATGGTGAGAGTGATGTATAATAATCTTACGCTTGAGGAAAGTAAACTGTATATGGTCTATTTATCAGCAAAAGGTATGTCAAAGTTTAGGAAGATTTTCGTTCACGGATTATGGAATTCATGGAACAGTATATTGAGCGCTGCTCCAAAAATGATGATTTATATTTTAACAAGCCTACCTGTAATCGAGCTTTTCACAGATTATAAGGGAGCAGCGTACAGATTTATCGTAGCGACAAATTATTATGAATATCAAACACAAATTGCTTTTCTTATCACCTTTATGTTGATCATTTTCTTAACAATACTCATCACGAAGATATTACAAACTTTCTTAACCCCGACATTTAAAGTCGGAGATCAGCTTAGCTTTTCTACTGTTAACAATTCAAATAATCTTTTTAGAAAAATCATAACTTTTTTAAAAGCAAAAATAAAAGAAAATTGGCAATTGACGATCGGATTATTATCGATAAGTTTATTACTTCTGATAAGCATTATAACTAGTATTCTACCGATATTTGACATGACCCGTGTTAAGCATTTATACATCAATGATAAGTTATTCATGCCACCTGTTGCTCCTATGGATGAGTATCCACTTGGAACTGACGAATTTGGTAGAGATCTAATTGAACTATTCATTGTTGGAGCAAAGAACACACTGACTTTAATCGTTGGTATTGTGTTGTTAAGATACGTTTTAGCCATCATCATTAGCTTTGCTGTTAGAAATACAAATAGTATATTTAGAAGAATCATCACATTTTGGAATGATTTATTGAGCTATGTCCCAACTATAATTTTTGTTTTAATCATTTCGGTAATTCCACAGCTTGTACTTAGTGAATGGAGACCGTTTTGGATGATTTTACTCATTGCACTTGTTGAATTAGGTGCTGTTGTTCACCTAATGTCTAATGAGCTAGACAAGCTTTCTAGTTCTGAGTACGTCAAATCAGGTGTAGCCGTTGGGAATACGGCATTTAAAAATTATCGCTATTATTATTTACCTCATTTGTACCCGAAAATTGTCGTTAATTTTACGTCTGATCTCGCTAAAACGACAACTTTACTTGCTCAACTAGCGATCATTGGCGTATTTATGTCTCAAGAGAAAATACAAATGGGTTTTACAGGTCAATGGGTGTGGATTAGCAATTCACAATCATGGATGGCATTGTTAGAAAATAGTGCCGTAGATATAAGGGTTAACCCTTGGGTTCCATTTTGGACGTGTTTAGTCATTACGTTACTTATCATTAATTTTATGGTTATTGAAAGAGGATTACAAAAGTACTTACGTAAAAAGAAAGTAACTTAACTATGTAAACATCATAAAAAATAATGTATTTTAAGCCTCTCTACCCTTGTTAGTCCAAAAACTTGTGTAGAGAGGCCTTTCTTTTATTATATTTGCTCGTGTGTCTATATATATTTGTAGAATGACTTAATCTAGTAGGTATTCATTCGGGATAACATTATACGGTTATTCATATTCATGGAAATTTGTATCCTTTGGCATTATGCTACGAATTGTTTGAGCTTCACCTTTGTTTAAAGCAGAGACAACAAATTCTGTTCCCCAATGTTCTGAGTTAAAGGTTATGTTTCCATCTTTGTAAAAGAATAAAGAAAACCATTTTATCTTTCCTGTTTTATCCAGGTATTTTGTTGTCAGTAGGCTAATTAATTCCGGAGATAAGGCTGTTTTAATAATGGTCATACCATGCATGACATCCATAGTATAATCCTCATTTATTAGCAATAACTCGTCGAAAATTACTTGTTCCTCATTCCAACAATGGATTTCAATTGTATTTGAGTGTTTTAAAAAGTGCTTAATTAACGGAATCCAATAATCATAATTTAACGGTACCCCTATCCATGAGTCTTCTTTAAGATAAGTTGATACCGAAAAATACATTTTATTAGTCATATCCCCCCACCTTTCTAACCTTATGAAAATTTTATGGAATCGGTATGGAGTGCTTTGTATATTATCTAACTACTACTTCTCTTAACACATTTCTCAAAATTGTAAGTTATTGATCTACTATTTCCTAAGACGAATCTTATTACATGTAATAAGAAATTTATGTAGCAGTTTACACTATAGTTTGCATGAATTGTCTCTTTCCATTGTGCAATTTGTTGCTTGACTTCTTACATAAATGGGCGGTGTGGTTCTTTCGTAATGTAGATTCTCCTCATCATTATATAGTAAGTTCATGCTGCTTGATGAAGTAGATTTAATATTTTTAAATGACTGTCACATATTTTTCGAATAACAAATACCCAATATAGTAGCACTGTAGAAAATATTTCATATCATTTTAACAACGACTAAATGAAGAGGTGCTTTTATTTTGGCTACATTTGTTATTAATGCAAAATCCCATTCAGTAATAGCTACAATACCTGAAAGGAATTTCCCGCCTGCTACGTTTACAGCAACCCCCTTCTCTCTTACACATACGTTTTTGCTGTTCAGAGTAGTCAATAATTATGTCCAATCGCATGTTAAGTTAATTCGTTGTTAAAACTGATGGAGTAAAGCTTTTATTCTAGCAAGTCTCGACAAATGCTCTTTAGTTAAATTGATCATTTATTAAAGAATGATTAAGTTGACTTAGCACATAAATACAAGCACCACACTTTAAAATGCATAACATATCATGTAACCATTAATCATCACTCCACCCCCTCCTAACTATGCTTTTGAAAATGACGTAGGAGGGGGTACATATTGGTTAACATTGATTTTCTTATAATATGGTCCATTGAAAAAAAGTGATTGTTTCATATTCTTTGTTATCGTTAAGGTGTCTCGTCTAAAAAAACTAAGTTGACTAATAATAGCTTGCTTTTGTATGAGGTGACTGTTTAATATCATGGTATAAAACGTATATCCCATATTGTTTGACATATGTATTTTTCTTATACACTATGTAACCAAATTGAACGACAAATTAGCTGTTTTAAATAACTGTAGGTAGCATCATAGTTTCCTAAAGATGTTGAAAAAAATAATCATTTGTTAAGTAAGTTTATTAATTAAAAGAAGCTTGATAACAATTGAACATACTACATATTCTTGAGGAATGAGTAGAATAACAATTTAGAATTTGGTAAAATTCTACTAAACTACGATAAAAATTATATACATTTTAGAGGTGGCTTCAGATGCCTAAAATTGACAATTTACTAGCAATATTATGGATGCTAAGCACTGGTAAAAAAATAACTGCAAAGGAAATCTCAGAAAAATTAGAGATTAATATAAGGACTGTGTATCGATATATTGACACACTCTCTATAAGTGGTGTACCTATAATTTCTGACTCAGGTCATAACGGTGGATATACGTTACTGACTAAATTTATCAAAGCTCCTCTTTTTTTTGATAATGAGGAACAAACATCCTTATATCATGCTGCTGTTTTTGCAAAAGAAGCGGGATACTACGGAGGAGAAGCACTATCTAGGGCAGTTTCAAAACTAAGTAAATATTCTAATCAAGAGCAAGAAAGAAAAATAAACCAACGTAAAGCTAGTCTTGAAGTTATAAGTAAAAAAAATTCCTTCTCTGCGGTACCTCTACTGAAAGAACTTGAGCAGGCAATTGCCGGCAATTACACTGTTAATATTCAATACCATAAAAGTGGCGAAAAGCAAACGAAGTTTAGGTTGATTGATCCTTACACAATTATTTATTGGAAAACTAACTGGTATGTAATTGGATTTTGTCATCTTAGGAATAATATTCGCAGTTTTAAAGTTGAGCGTATTGATACCATCAAGCAAACCGAATATCAGTTTAACAAACCAAAAGAGTTTTCAGCACGTGAATTTTTTTTAAAAAATATTCTTCCGACTATAGATGATAAGGAAGAGATTATTTCTCTAGTTATTAACGGAAATAAAAACACATTGAATGATATATGCCAACATTGGTTTTTAGAACATTATTTACATGAACGGACTTCTAATCAAGCGATATTCCTACTTGAGAAAGAAATACTAAATACATATGTACCTCATATCATTTTACCTTATGGTAAATCGATTCAAGTTCAAGAGCCAATAAGTATAAAAGAAAGGTTGATCGAAATTCTTTCGGATTTAATACAATTTTATGAAATTTAATAACTTCCCTGACGCTATCTGTCAGGGAAGTTATTTTATAATTTCTATAATATATTAGATTGGAGTGTTATTAGATGCAAACAAACAGAGTTCTTCTTTACGTATTTAATACGATGTCAGATTGGGAATATGGATATTTAATTGCTGAATTAAACTCTGGAAGATATTTCAAAAAAGGTTTAGCTCCCTTGAAAATAATGACAGTTGGAACTAATAAAGAAACGGTTACTACGATGGGTGGACTGAACATACAACCAGATATTTCACTTGATGAGTGTGATTTAAGGAGTAAAGACCTTTTAATATTACCTGGAGGAAATACATGGGGAGAAAATATTCATCAACCTATCTTAGCGAAAATTGGAGATGCTTTAAACTTTGGTACAATTGTTGCTGCAATTTGTGGTGCAACTGAAGGGTTAGCGAATGCTGGCTACCTAAACTCTAGAAAACATACTAGCAATAACTTAGATTATATGAAAATGAGCTGTCCGAATTATAAAGGAGAACAGTTTTATAAATTGGGAACTGTAGTATGTGATGGAAATCTGGTAACAGCATCAGGTATAGCTCCTCTGGAATTTGCTATGGAAGTACTGAAAACATTAGATGTATTCACGCCAGACACATTACATTCATGGTATAACCTAAATAAGTTTCATAAATCTGAATATTTCTTCCAGTTAATGAATTCAATAAATAGCTAAATCTAATAGTTATTTTTGTTAAAAATGAATAAGTGTGAATCATAATGTAGCCATAAAATAATTTAAATTACTGATTTCCAACAAGTTTTATCCTAGTTGTTCTGCTAAAATAATTACAACGCTATAACCTAGATAATATCCTAATCTTTTAGACGGTTTAGAAAAAGGATTATCAAATGATCGTATTTTTAAAGAATGGTTTTCTTTAACCGGTGGCTACCACTATAAGTATGACGTTCATTAGCTAAATTCCATTGTTTAATAAATTTGTTAAGCTAGCTTCTTCAGTGTAAATGACTAATTACTACATAAGGAGTTCTTACTAAAAAAAGAATAAGCATGCTGTTAAATGAATATAAAAATAAGGTGATCATCCAGCATGTGTTATTCTTTTTTTATTATCATTGATTAATCCAAATAGTTCACTTGAAACGTTTGTTCTAATCTACAGGATAAATTGCTATAACAAAAATCAACCAAAAGATTTAGCTTTTCTCACCTAATTGTCTTACAATTATATGGTTTGTGGAAAGGTTATTCACTTGACATAGAGTCTAGGGCATTTTCAACATTGCCATTTTTAATGTTTTCGGTAACTTTAAATAAATTATAGTATATATTATTGATTTCTTTATTATTTATTTTGTCCTTTAATAGACCTTTACCTAATATCCATGTTCGATGATTTTCTGCATCTGTCATTAAATATCCTTGTGTATGCCCCATATAATCACGAGAGAATGCATCATCATAAGTACCTCTATAATCATCCTCTAAAAACACCCAGAGAGGTTTGTATAATCCTACAAAGAAAACTGGCGTATGAAAGTTGCTAGCGAAGACTTCTTTATTTGTACGTAACGATGCTTCTTGAAAAACATCTTCTGTTAATACGAAAGCATCATATTGTATATTATCGTCAGCAATTTGTTCTAAGGTAGCTTGATGTAATAATACATTGTGGGATTGAACGTCTGGTAGTGTCCCGATTACTCCAACATTTAGTAAGACACCGTCGTAATAATGAAGTTGTGTATTTTTTACATTTGTATAAGTTAAAATGAATGCAAAGATAACTGTGATCGTTATTAAAACTATAGCAAATACTAATTTTTTCATTAACACTTCCTCGATTCTTAAATTATAAATATTGTCCAACTTTTTTTCTCATATACAAGACGAATCTCTTTAAAAAAAGTTGCAAAATATAAGGTTGAATTTATTGCCAATTCTTCGTTTAAAATTAAACATATTAGAATATACTTCAATGGTTCTAATCCATAAAAATTTGATGGTAATCCCTTTTTTTGTATATTAGATTATAATATTTGGTAGTATGAGTATATATTAAGTGAAAAGGAGGATAATTGATGAAAGTTAACAAAACAAAGAAAATGATTTCAGGCGTAAGCGCTGCTGTTGTTTCACTTTCATTAACTGGATGCGGGGAATCAACCTTACCCGAAGTACCAGATAATGAAGATTGTTTAGATTGGGAATTCGACAATGAGTTGGGTGTATGGGAATGTGATGACGACGATTCCGATTATTATGGACACTATTTTTTATATGGCAAACGTTATATTAATAAAAGTAAATTGATTAAGAGCTCAGCTTATAACTCTTACAAATCTACCTCAACGTACAAAAATGCTACTACAAAGGCCGGTTTTGGTTCCGGAGCAAAAGGAGGATTTGGGGGTTGATTCAAAGAATATCTTCCGAACAGTAAGAGGACAACAAGTGAGGGTTTTTAATCCATTTGTACTAAACCTGTGACACATACATTATGAAAAGGTTTACAACGCAGATATTAACATTTTATAAGAATCTAAGATGGTGTTCTCTAAGGATTAGACATTGGAAAATGAATCTTATTTCTTACCAATTGGTACGGAATGAGAAATACATTTAAGGAGAAATAACAAATGGTAAATTTCTTACTATATTTAGGAACTAATATTATTATGCTTATTATAGGATTATTTTTAATGGAGCTGACAACAAAAAACAAAGAGTTTCGATTAATTGCAGCTGGGAATAAAGCAGCTGCTTATGTTCTTGGTGGTAGATTAGTAGGTTTAGGGATAGTTCTATATTCTACATCTGCTAATTCACTTAACCTTATTGATTTAATGATTTGGGGCTCCATAGGAATCGTCGCACAAATTGTAGTCTTTTTCTTAGCAGAATTACTTACTCCGCAATTTAAAATTACTAAAGCAATTGATGAAGACAATCAAGCGGTAGGTCTTTTCCTATTACTTTTATCAATAGCAGTTGGTTTGATTATAGCGGGATGCTTAACATACTAAACAAAAAGGATTGCCTAGACTGAAATGGCAATCCTTTTTCAATTCATTCACATACTCGTATTTAATCTAAAAGCCTGTTGTCATTAACAGTAAACTCGTACAAAACTACTTTTTAGGATGGGTATATATGGCTACTCCTAGCTTTAAGTAGAATTAGCTATTATTTTATGATTCTTTGTATATCTCCTTTTTCATCGTAATATACTCGGTAATTGTCCACATTTCCAGTTTCGTTATTAATATAATAAATAGAATATTTTTCTACTGTACCATCTTCATACCAAGTAATAAATATTTGAGCCTCAATAACTCTACTATTTAAACCTTCCACGTCTATAGCATCAAATAATTCATCGTTAAGTGGTTGATGATTTTCGTCTTTACCTATATCATACCTCCACAATTGTTCACTATTCTTGGCTCCTATCCCTTTCTGATAGTCACTTCCTAAAAGATGTTCAACTTCATCATTCGATTGGCCTAGTTTTAATTTTTCTTTAATTATCTGAACTGATAATGATTTATTCCCGTTTGCTTGATCTTCATTTTCCATAGTTTCTTCAGCTGACACATTATCTTCATTTGATTGTTCATTTTGATCTTTACTTTCTTCTTGCATAGCATTTTCTTCATGTGCTAGTTCGCCTTTATCTATATGTGTGTCAATTTCCATATTTTCTGTTTGTAGATCATTCTTACTTGTTTTTTCCTTCGTCATTTCTACAGAGCTACAAGCAGTTAAGGTACCTAACCCTAATGTTAAAAAAAACAATAATATTTTTACAGATTTCATGAATGCCTCTCCTTTGATGTCTAATCTTATGACCGTAAATTTGCTTAAGTGTTTCCTACGTTGTTTGCTTTTGTCCCAATAATTTATAATAAAAAACCGTTCCATGTAGTTTGCCATCTGATGACTGTGCATAGGATGGTATCGTCCCAGATTCTACATAACCCAAAGATTTGTATAAAATATTTGATTGATCACCTAATCTAGTATCTAAGATTATTAAACTTCTACCTTCATTCGTTGTTCTAGACTCGATAGTTTTCATTAGTGTTGAGGCAATACCACACCTACGACTACTTGGGTCAACCATTAACTTTGAAACCTCAGTTCTGTGTGTTCCATTTTGTTGCATAGCTAAATGCAACTGAACAGCTCCTCTAATTTCATTATTAATCTTTGCAACATACAAAATCACTCCAGGCTTAAGCACTTTGCTCCAATACTCTATCGCTGTATCTGTGTTTAAAGGTGCTAAAAACCCTACAGAAGCACCCTTACTAACAACTTCCTTTAACAAATTAGCAAGTTCTATTATGTTGTCGTCAACAGATGTAAGTTCAATTACTTCCAACGAATTATTCATAGTAATATTCTCCTTATATGTAAAATTAATAATCACCTGATTCAGCTATATTAGCTATACATTACTTCATCACGTACTCTACATCATTGGATATAGCGTTGTTATATTCGTCATAAGTGGTATAAATAATCCAATATTTTACCTCTTCCGTGTAGCCATCTGTCAATTCAATAGAAGATTTAACTAATTTATCAGCTTTGCCAAACATTTTCACATCTTTAATATTAGGATCGCTTTCTCTTATTAAAGTTACACATATAGAAACCTTTTGGCAATGTGTTGACGAGCCCTCATACAAAAAATCTTTATACCCAGTAACCCAATTTAGGTTATTATTACCCATTTTTAAAACTGCTACTTCTATAGGTCTTAAATACTTTTTACTTTAATAGATGACAAAAACATGTTTAGCTTTAACATCATAATCAATGATGGTACCAAAGTTAATTTGATTTTGAAGTAATAAATCTTGAATTTGTTCTTCAAATGATAAACTATCATCAACGTTCTCTAATTTAGAACAAGCTGACAACAGCATTGCAGTACTAAAAAGCATATAAATATATTTCAATGTAATCACCTCTTTTCATTAAACATGTAAACATCAGAATATTATATTAGGCACAGTATCCACTAAAAATATCTCGTTTTCAGCATCACAACAATTGTATAAATCCAAGAAGTAATAATATCCTACCAATTTTGCTAACTGCCTCCTAAATAACTCATTTATACATGCTAGACGAATGAATTCATGTTGAAGTTGCAAAATAAATATGGTAATTTTAGGACAACATGACATGAAGTAGATCGATATAAAAAGTGGTGACAACGTTTGAAATGAGTACATAGATGAACTAAAAGCTACTACCCACATATAGTAACCATCTTTTAGTCTACGGACGGAGGCTTATTAAATAAGTGATATTTATGATATGGTGAAGAGGATATATCGTGATATACCTTTTTGAACGACATTAACATAGAGGCTACATAAATTGAATAATTCAGTTTAGCTAAATCATTAATGAGCTAATAACTATTTTTTGTTTTATGTGTTCACTCATGCTCTGCTTCTAATCGTTTTATTTTCTATTCTGGATGTTCGTTGCGATTACCAGTGACTTTACTAAATTCTTTTTTCTCCCTCGCCTTTCCCGAGGTACTCTTTACTCTTCATTTTTGTGTGCATTTTTACGATGAATATTAAATTCCTTAGCATTTGCAACATAATTCTTTATTAGTTGGTACTATTCGAAAACTATTTTTAAAAAAGTTAATATCATAACTCTTGCTACCTTTAATCATAAAAAAATCCTCTTTTAGTAGACAAGCAAACTGAGCTTAATTTTGAGTGTCTACTATAAGCGGATCTGACATTCAGACTGGTTGTCTATTTTCAATAGATATTATTCTTAATGTCACAGGATGGCCTTAACTACATTCTTACGCTATTCAGTGGAATAAGAATAGGCTACTTTAATTAACATCACCTTGATGGTAAAATCTATTAAAATTGCTAAAACACCTTACCAGCTCATTTCTATTCCTAATGGCTCAAAGAATTTACCGGATATATCTTGTTTCTCATTTAAAAGCCAAGAATATATCCTATTAGCCGCATCAATTGGACTCGTATCCGCGTCATAAGCTCCAGACGCTGTTTGTAACTTTCCTGGATGAATAAGTGTTACGGAAATAGGAATATGATCATTTAATTCTTGAGCTAAACTTCCCTCTTTATTGTTCACCATAAAAAATAGAGGATTTTTAATTGTGCATGGCGAAAAAATATCATTAATTAATTTGTGGAAGGTGATGTAATTATGAATACATATAAAGACAAGGCAGGCTTGTTTAGTGATTTTAATTTTAAATTAGTGGTGATAAATAGCTTGATTGAATCAGATGAATTTACAAGGTTTGAAGATGATTTGCAAAAGTTAGAAGAAAAATTTGTCGACAATTACGAATGGTATGAAGATAATCCTCCAATACCAGAGCTTATTCAATATTTTAGTGAATTAGTTCTTGAAGATAGTGATCTGAATTCCATCACAGAGCTAGTATTTGATGGTGGAAATGAAATTTACACCTCATATTTAAAGCCGGATTGGGATGGAGATGATGATATTTTTGATGTGAAAAGTATAGAGGGTTATCAAAAGTTAGTAAATTTAAAAACAGTGCATGCAATTGGTATGGTTGATGAAGAACTATTAGCACCAATGTTAAATGATGGAATTTCAGTAGAGTAATCAATAATGGAGTTGAATAGAGGGCTTAAATCAGCCCTTTTCGTTTTGAAGCTATATTTTAACCTATACAAGCTGAATGATACTTAATTCTACTCCTCCTCCTCTTTCTTCTTGGAGTTTGTTGAGAAAAGATCACTTAAGAAGTAAAAAAAATCTGACACCCAGTCCCAAATACTCATATTTCATCACCTTTTCCTATTAAATTCGTAGCCGAAACATATAAAACATAATATTACTTGTGATTTATTGTAAGTGAATTAGCCAATTTATTTCTCCATAACTTTATTACTACAGGAGTGGCCTAGTATTTTAGGAACTGTTTAGTTTTTTGTTAGGAATCCCCACTTTAAATCAAGACTGTGATGTCTGATAAGTAGAAGATCTTTCAATATAAATTATAGCAATAATTTCATTAATAGTCGTTTGTTATTTTTAATTTTTTGAAAATGGGGATTTATTTTATTCTAAGAAATACCACCTCAGACGATCATATTCATTTATTAAAAGCTTTAAGAGGTGGGATTTCTAATATAGATTAAAAACTTATGTCATTTAAGCTTGTTGCTTATCCTTTAAAATGGCTTTAAAATCTCGTTCGACTCAGTTCAATTTCTATAGCGATAAATGGGCAGCATGCACTTCCAGATAGGAAAATCAACACTAAAGTGTCTATGGTTTTATAAAAACTGTATGTAAAATAACTTTATTGGATGATTAATACTTGTAAGAGATAATGTGTTGGAAGTTATAAGAAATTTTAGAAAAATTTTGAGAAAGCAATTTAATACTCAAAATACGGAACATTTGATTTAAAATGTACAATTAAATATGGAGGTGTATTATGAAAAGAGTTAAACGAAGTGAACATTTAATTGATCCAGAAATACGAGATATTTTAGATGCTATGGGCAGTTTGAGCTTAACACCAGACAATTATTTAGAAGTTCGAGAACAAATCAATGCGTTTTTCACTTCTAGTATGATAGAACGGTATGATGTTGAAATAGAAGAAATAAGGATTGATAATTTGTTTGATGATTCTAAAGTAAGGTTAGTAATTACAAAACCGAAAAATAAAGCTGAGCACCTAAATCCATTAATTTATTCTGTACATGGCGGTGGTATGATAATTGGTAGTCCAGAAATGAATAATGAAAAACATGCATTTCTAGCACATCACTATAATTTTATCGGTGTCTCTGTAGACTATCGTTTAGCCCCTGAATATTCTCAACCTGCTCAATTACATGATTGTTATTCAGGAATTAAATGGTGTATCGACCACGCTAAAGAATTAAAGATTGACATTAATAGAATTGCTGTTGTTGGTGAAAGTGCTGGAGCTGGATTAGCTGCCGGATTAGCTTTATTTACTCGTGATTGTCAGGAGTTTAATATTCATCATTTGCAATTATCTGTACCAATGCTAGATGATCGTACGGCTATCGAAGAAGCCCATCCGTTTAATGGTGAATATTTTTTCGATAATGCTATCAATTATTTTGCGTGGAAGTCAGTTCTTAAACAAGAACCTGGAGCTGAAGGCATTTCAGAATATTATTCGCCTGCTAGGGCCAAAACATTTAAGGGCTTACCAAGCACATATTTATGTGTAGGCTCTATTGAATTATTTGCTGATGAGACATTGGATTTTGCAAAACGTTTAATGTATGACGGAGTACTTACAGAATTGCATGTTTATCCAGGTTATCATCACTTAGGGTTAACAGTGCCAAATGCGTTTCATAGTAAGAAAGATGCAGATAATAGTTTAAATGCATTACTAAGGGCTTTAAATATCCTTAAATGAGTTATTTGAATTTATCAGAAGATGGTAATCGGTGAAAATCCCCTCCTTTTCATGTACTGAACAGGGAGGTTACATATTTTTCTTAGAAGTATATGTTGTTCATTCTCTCTTGGAATAATAAGTTGAAATCTGTCTTTTGTACAATTTAATGTAGATTTACTTTTTAACAGCACGATTTAGTAGAATCCTATTTCCATGTTGATCATTAGTCTAATAAACTGATAGACTCATTAATGAATATGTTTCCTGTCTCCAACTGGGGAAGCCCCTAATAAAATTAAACTTTTAGTTTGATATACCTCTCATCGTTTTATCTTCTAGAACATCCCCCTGTCAACCACAGCCTATCTTGTATTTACTATAACATTTTGATTTTTGTTATAAACATACAATTTTTACATCAAAGATACATTTTTCTCATACACTGTAAAAAAATTATTTTTTAGATAGGGGTGGACTTTTTGGCTACTGTCGTAATTGATGTTAATACTCATTCTGCTATAACAACTTTTCCAATTGGTATAGCTATTGGTACATCACCATTAGATATCACTCCGAATGGAAAATTAGCTTATGTTGCAAATGAAGATGTTAACACTGTATCTGCTATAAATATACCAACACAGGAGGTTATAGCCACCATTCAAGCTGGTATTAATCCATGTAATGTTGTTTTTACTCCTGATGGGAAAATTGCTTATGTTACTAACGGAGGTACAGGTCCCCCATTTGGAGATACTATTTCAATTATCGATGTTAAAACACACTCAATTATTGCTACTGTTCTAGTGGGTAGCAATCCTAGTACCATCGTTTTCACGCCTGATGGAAAATTAGCTTATATTACTAACCAATTGGACAACACTGTTTCTGTTATCGATGTTAAAACCCATTCAGTCATTGCTACTGTTTCTGTTGATACAGGTCCAGAATTAATGTCCATTTCTCCTGATGGAAAGCTAGCTTATGTTGCTAATAGTGGAGATGGTACTTTGTCTGTCATTGACGTTAAATCACATTCTGTCATTGCTACTGTGACTTTTAGTCAAAATCTAAGAGATATTGCTTTTACTCCTGATGGGAAAATTGCTTATGTTACAACTAGATCTCAACAACAACCTGGAAATGTATCAGTTATTGATGTAAAAACGCACTCTGTCATTGCTACAATACAAGTTGTTGATCCAATTAGAGTCCTTTTTACTCCTGATGGAAAAATTGCTTATGCTACAAACTTCGGTGGTGTCGTATCCGTCATAGACGTAAAAACACATTCATTAATTTCTACTACCCTTGTTAATCCTAGTATCAATGCTAATGTAAATGATGTTGCTATTACTCCTGATGGGAAAATTGCTTATGTTACGATTTCAAATGAAAATTCTGTGCCCGTCATCGATGTTAAAACTCACTCTGTAATTACTACAATTCCAATTCCAATGCTAATAAGTAACATAGGTTCAGTTACCTTCTCTCCTAATGGAAAATTAGCTTACGTAGTTGAATCCACTACATAGAATTCAGTATGTAGTAGATTCAACTATGCTTATAGATTATTAACACTCACCATTAAACCGACTATCATTCACCATAGAGAAAGGTGGATATACATATGTTAATTATAGCAAAGGAATTCCTATCACTTTGGGCAATTGTGGTGATGGGTATATTAATTTTTTCCTATTTGGTCAGTTAAGTAAAGGAACATATCATACGAAGATATTGTTAATTGAGTCATTCTTCATCTCTAGTTCCCTCTGTTATTTTTCTATTAAATCTAATTATGAAAAGCTTGTTATAGAATAATAACTACCCCTATTTGTTATTGAGTTTTATAAAAATGATTTATCTGCCATAGCACATTAATACAGGCTTAACAAAAATTCTTGCATAACATAGAAGCACACCATAATTATCACTCTCCTCCTGTTTCCTCCTTTTACGAACAAACAGGGAAAATTTTAAGATTGTGTAATGGCGTTCCTCTTTACTCTCCTTCCGCTTCCAGAGTAGGGAGGAATTTTTATTTTAGAAATTGTATTTATTCTCATTTTTCCCGCTGATCATCATATGAAAATAATTACTTATGTAGTTCTGGGAATAACACTGTTTCAGTCATTGATGTTAAAACACAATCGGGTATAGCTAATATTTCTATTGGTGGGAATCTGAGATTCTTAACTTTTACATCTAATTTACACAATTACTTAAGTTTCTTTAAATAATTCTCATATATTTGAATATATATCATAATTAGGTAGATAACTAGTGGGAGGTATTAATTTTGGAGATCAAATTTAAAAGGCGATTGATAGTTAATACCTTGTTAATAGTTTTACTCTTTAGTGTCGGTGTAATCACATATCCACATCAAATCTCTCAGACAGCTTTTCTTTGGGCTATTATCGGAATAATCATTACAATAGGCTTGTTTCTTCCACATACAACAGCAAAATTTATTTTTCTTCCGACCTCAAAAAAATTTAGGTTTGTTGTACTTGTAGTTATATCATTAATATTCTTTTTTGCAGTATTTTATCATACAGTTAATCTCTAAAAGTCATTATATCCAGGTGTTCTCATTCTTTAATTTATTTGAACCAGGACCATTTTTTCTTTTTGTAAATAAATAGTTGAATATATTTTTATAACAAATTATTCTTTATTATAACAATATTGTTAGATTTTAACTAAAAGGAGTGTCTTGATATATTTGACGTCAATGTGTCTATACGAAAAGGGGAAAATGAATAATAATTCTATTTCTAATTTTGAGGATTTAGTAAAAAATGATTATTCCAATATAGCAGGTATTGCTATTGCAAAAAATACAAGTTTGGTTTATGAAAAATATTTTGATGGGTATACACACGAAGATGTATTACATGTAGCATCTGTAACTAAAAGTATCATATCAGTACTTATTGGTATTGCAATAGATAAAAGATATGTTAAAAATATTGAACAAAAAGTATTAGAATTTTTCCCTGATTATACAATTAAGCGCGGTGAAAAAACTATACAAGAAGTCACCATCAAAAATTTGTTGACAATGACTGCACCATTTAAATACAAGTCAGAACCATATACAAAGGTCTATTCTAATGATAATTGGGTAAAAGCTGCGTTAGATTTGCTAGGGGGCAAAAACCATGTTGAGAAGTTTAAATATACAACCGTTGGTTTAAATATTTTATCAGGTATTCTTACAAACGCAACTGGTCAATCAGTGCTTGACTTTGCTAAGGAGAACTTATTTAAACCTCTTGAAATCAAAGTTCCTAATAATGTTTTTATACAAAATAAAGAAGACTATTTATCTTTTCTCAAGGATAAGTATGTAACTGGTTGGGTAGCAGATCCTAAAGGTGTAAATACTGCTGGTTGGGGGCTTACTTTAACTCCAAGAGATATGATAAAAATCGGTCAGTTATATTTAAATGGCGGCGTATGGAACGGTAAGCAAATTCTATCTTTACAATGGACAGAGGAAAGCACAAAGGAAAAAAATCGCTGGGGAGACTTGCCATATGGTTACTTGTGGTGGGTTGTTGATGATGGCTATGCAGCTTTAGGCGATGGTGGAAATGTAATATTCATAAACCCTAAAAAGGAATTGGTAGTTGCTATTGCTTCTCGCTTTATGCCACGTGCCAAGGATAGAATTGAATTGATTAGAAAGCATATTATGCCATTGTTGTAATTGAGTCAAGTGATTGTAATAAACTATTGGATTCTTTAGAAGAAGACGATGTTATTTATGACGAAACGAGTAGAGGGAAAATAAGGACATTATTTTCGCCCCTCTCACAACACCGTACGTGAGTCTGTCTAACAATTATGGGATTTCTACTCTTATCCAAAAGATATTGGCTCTTTATGTCGAATAAGTACAATAGGGAGATGATACTATGGCGTTTATAGAAGGAGAAGGTAGAAATCAGATTAATTTATTTCCAAATACATTGGATGATTATGTGAGTGAAGATAATCCAGTAAGAGTGATAGACGCTTATGTAGATAGTTTGAATCTAGAAGACCTAGGTTTCACCACTTTTTCTGGGAAGAATGCAGGACAAAAACCTTACAGGAGAGATATTTTACTGAAGTTATATATATATGGTTATATGAATCGTATCAGGTCATCTCGTAGATTGGAGACAGAAGCGACTAGAAATGTTGAAGTGATGTGGCTCATAGGTAAACTCAAACCCGATCATGGCACTCTATCTGGGTTTATGAAAGATAACAAAAAGGCCATAAAACAATTATTTAAAGAATTTACGTTGATGTTAAAAGGCTTTGGACTTATTGATGGCCGTCTAGTAGCTATTGATGGAACTAAGATAAAAGCAAATAGTGCAAAGAATAAGCATTATAATAAAAGCCTCATCAAAAAGAAAGTAGAGTACTATGAATCGAAGATAGAAGAGTATATCAATGATGTTTTAAAAACAACAGAAAAAGAAAGTATGAAACAAGAAATCAAAGAGAAAGTAGAAAATTATAGAGAACGAATCGAACAGTTAGAACACCTTAAACAAGAGTTGAAAGAGCAAGATAAAACTCAAGTATGTTTAACGGATCCAGAAGCGAAGTCAATGAAGAACAACGGAAAGTTTGAAGTGTGTTATAACCTCCAAACAGTTGTTGACAGTAAACACAAATTACTTGTTGAAGCTGAGGTAGTGAATGATGTCAATGATCAAGGCCAGTTATCTAACATGGTAGACAAAGTGAAGGAAGTATTTGAAGAAGATAACATAACTGCAGTAGCAGATACAGGTTACTTTAATATGTCAGAAATCATAGAAACAGTAGATGAACGTACGGAAATACTGATAAAAAGACAAAAAGAAAATCGAGATAAAAGAGAGAGTGGTTTTGATAAAACTAGCTTTAAGTATGATCCAACTACAGATTCTTATCGATGTCCGATGGGTTACGTATTAGAACTTAGATTCAAAGATAAGGATTATAAGCGATATACTTGCAAGGATTATAAGAATTGTGGGAAGAAATGTTCTTGTACTTCATCTAAAG